>NZ_JBFAPK010000008.1:0-203617 GCF_040676675.1 Micromonospora sp. NPDC049559
TTTTCCCCACCACTCCTGTTTTCTGATCGGCGACGCCCGGTGGTCCGGATCCCGGCCCGGTTGCCCGATGTGCCTGCTGGCGTCGGCCTCGGACGAGCCGCACGGCCTGCCGGACGGGGACGACGTGGACCGCGCGTGGCGCCAGCTGCTGACAGCGGTACCGGCGCGGGACTCTGCGACGATCGACCTGGCCCTCGGCACCATCGCCGAGTTTTGGATCGCGGAGACCGAGGGCGACTGGCGGTTCTTCCACCCGCGCAGCGCCCCCGACTTCGACCCGGAGCCCTGCGCGGCGGCCACGATCGCGCGGCGGCGCGGCTGGGGGCCCAGGGCATTGACGGACGAGGTCTGCGACTACCTGGACGCCGGCCTGGCGGACGGGTTTCCGGATCCGCTTTACCCGCAACTGCCCCCGCTGCGACCCGAGCCTGCGGATCGCGGGGAGTGACGTGCCGATCGAGGTGATGAGCCGGCGACGATCGGCGGCGACGATCGAAAAGCAGTATCCGAACTCGACGGTCATCGACGTGACCTCCCGCGCGGCCCAACCGTGGGTGCAACTCAGCCCGTTCTATCCGCACGGTGGCATCCCGGTGCCCGGCTCGCCCGGTACCTTCGGGCAGTCGGTGGAGGGAATCTGGCAGGCGCTGAAGGTTTTCGAGACCTCCGACGTCGACCTGAGCAAGCTCGATGTCACCTCGATGAAGGGCCTCAAGCGGACCACTCGGCGGTACGGGCGCGTACTCGGGCACCGGTACGGGTCGACCGGGCAGGTCCTACTGCCGTACGGACCGGCTCGGCGACGAATCTATCTCCCCGCCTATCGCTGGGTGCTCGAACACCGGGTGAAGGATCTGCTCGACGAGCTCGCCGAGCTGAGCCGACGAGCGGACGTCGTGCTACTGGACTACGAGACCAACTTGGACGTCGACGACCTCAGTCGCCCGCTCTCGCACGCGGGTCTGGTCCGTCTGCACCTGGAGGATCGGTGGCCCGCCGAGCCGCCCGACGTCCCCGCCGATCCTGAATGACCTCACCGTTGCCCGAGACGAGGGCAGCGGCACGCTCCACGTCTAAAGCAGTACCGTGAGCAGACCGGCCGAGAAAGGGGCCGTCCCGCGTACTGGAGCTGTCTGAGAGTCCGCGCTGGCGCAAGTCCACCCGCGGCAACGGCGCGGGCGGAGCCTGCGTCGAGGTCGCCGACAACCTGCCGGGCCGGGTGCTGGTCCGCGACACCAAGGACCGCGACGGCGGTACGTTGAGCTTCGCCCCCGGGGCGTGGCGCGCCTTCGTCGAGACCGTGAAGGCGGGCTGAGCCCGGCAGGTCAGCTCCGCCCGCGCCAGCGCGCCTCGCGCAGCGGCGCCCAGTGCTTGCGGTAGTACATCAGGCCCGTCACCGCGAGCACGATGGCCGTCGTCGGCCAGACCACCATCGCGGTGATCGATACCCAGACCGGGAAGTCGTCGGCGCGGGCGAGGAGCGCGAGCAGCGGTACGACCCCGCCGAGCGTCGCGAGCCAGCAGAAGGCGTACGTCCGCAGGACCTCGCCGAAGCGCAGTTTGGCCCAGCCCGCGATGTTGTACCTGTACGTCGTCTCGCTGTACAGGCCGATGCTCTTGCTGGCGAAGCCGCGTTCGCGTAGGTAGTAGCGGTCGAGCGGGATGATCGGGAGTCCGATGATGGTGAACCAGCGGGTCGCGAAGCAGTAGCCTGTCGCGTCGACCCGCGTGAACCCCTTGAGATCGAAGCCGATCCCGTTGAAGCTGCGCAGGCTACCCGGTCCCGGATTGTCCCTGGAGAACGGCCAGACGTCGTCGGACATGCGCCGGATGTTATGCGAGCCCGTCCACGCTGGACAGCTCGCGGCAACAAGCGGCCATCCCCGACCGCGTCGGCCGGTGGTGAGCCCAGCGGAGCACCCACGCGACAACGACTCGGCGACGGCTCACGGTACGTCGCCGGGGGCATCGGCCTCGTCGAGCCCGAGCCGCCGGTACGCCTCCCGTCGAAGCTCGTTGATCCGCTCCTGGTAGCACTCGTCTTCGCTCTCCGGCAGTTGCTCGACCAGGCGACGCATCAGCTCGGCATCGGTCGTACGGGCGGCCACGGTGGCGACCAGGTCAATCATGGTGTCGAGTTCGATCCGCGCGGGCTTGGCGGAGGCCAGGATCCTCGCCATTCCGGCTACCGGTAGTTCCCTGGCATCTCGGCGTAGCAACTGCACGACAAGCTCTTGAACACCGAGGGCGAAGTCGGTCTCTCCGACAAGGTGCTGATAACACGCCACCCGCCGCTCGAAATTCTCGACCGACGGCTCATCAAGGAGGAGTTCCAGTAGCAGCCTGGTGTTCGGTGTGCCGTTAGTGCCGTACGGGACATACCACTCCAAACTCTGGGGCAGCCGGAGCAGCGGAACCTGACCGTGCAGGAAGACCCGGAACTCGTGCGGCGTCTGAAGAAAACCGAGTTCGCGAAGTTCATCGGCGACCCAGTCGTGCTCGGCCTTCACGAAATCGGGGAAGAGCTCGTTGTTGCGTTCGTCATCCTCGTCGTGGTCATCCCCGGGGAATCGCCCGACGGACGGCCAGGGCAACGAGGCGTAGAGCGAGAGGGGCGAGTCGTCCTCGACGCGTACCGTCAGCCGGCGATCCGACCCCAGACCGGACGCTCGCCACTCGACCCGCAGTGCCTGCCACAGGGTTCGCCAGTCGTCCAGGGGCAGCTGGCTGCGCCAGAGCGAGGCGTACCGGTGCCAGGCATCCTCGGTCTCCTCGGTCCGCAGCAGTTCCGCGACGTCGACCGGATCCTGATGGAGCAGGACGTAAAGGGTGACGAGGTTAGCCGAATACGCCGCGTGCCGCGCCGCCACGGGTAGCCGGATCGGCTCGTAGTCGGCGAGCGACCAGGTCGGGTGCGGAAACCCGGCGTCGGCGAGCAGGTCGGATAGCAGTTCCCGGCACGCCCGCCGGCGGTCGTCGTCGAGGCGGGCCAGCAGCCCGGCGCAGAACTCGCGGATCGGGCCCCGCCGGGTGAGCGCACCAAAGGAGGTCAGCGCGTAGAGGTAGCCCGCGTCCAGCACCCGGGCCTGGGGGCGACGGCGCTGGTGCAGGCGCTCCTCGGCGAGGTCCACCAGCGTCGACACGACCAGTCGCGCGGCGAGGAACTCGCCGAAGGTGGCGTGCAGGAACTCGAAGACCTTTTCGGGCGCGCCAGTGTCGCGGTTGGCCTGCGATTCGTGGATGAAGAAGAAACGTCCGACGAGCAGTTGGCCCGGGGTGAGCGACCGGCTGGCAGAGCCGTCGCCGGGGGAGCGGGCCAGGTCGTCCGGGCCGAGCAGGTGCGGCAGGTCCCGGTCGAGGTCGGCTTCCGTGATGACGTCGCCGCGACGGTTGAACAGCGCGGCGGCCACCGCCGAGAGCCGCCGGAGTTCACTCTCCACCGCGTCGCGCCGTCGGGCGTCGGTCAGCTCGCTGTCGTGCTTGTCGACCTCGCGCCCGGCGAAGTCGACGAAGAGCCGTTCGTACAGGTCGACCCGGCCGAGGTCGTCGCCGCCCGTTTGCAGTGCGTTGGCGGAGAGGTCGTAGAGCGCCAGCAACAACAGCAGCAGGGGCTGGGTGGCCAGTTCGGCATGGGACATCGCGACCGACAGCGGCAGGGGGTTGAGGCCCCGCCGACGCAGGCCGGCCTCGTTGAGCCCGTTCCAGGTCGCGAGCCACTCGGCGACCTGCTCCTCGTCGAAGGGCTCGAGCAGGATCGCGAGGGAGCCGTCGGGGAACCGGGCGCGGTCGGCCACGACGGTGCGGCTGGTGACGATCACGGCGACCGGCCGGGCGAGTTCGGCCTCACGCTGCTGGAACTCCTGCACCCGGTAGAGATAGTCGGCCCGGTTCAGGCCGGTGGCCTGTAACATCTCGTCGAACCCGTCCAGCATCACCACCGGCAGTGCGCCGAGCGCGGCCCGGGACAGGTCCGGCCAACCGACCCGCTCGCCGGTGGTGAGGTGGAACGCCTCCTCGATCTGGTCTTGGATGGTGGCATCCGCCGCGACGCTGCGCAGTTCCACCCGTACCGGAAAGAAGTCGGTCTCCGGGAGCCGGGCAGCGAGGACACGGGTGAACACCGACTTCCCGGAACCGGGCTGGCCGAGTACGACCAGCGGTGCATCGACCGCGTCCGGACCGGTCAGGTGCCCGGCCAGGAACGCCTGCACGTCGGTGAGGATCCGCTGCTCCGACCACCAGCGCTCGGTCGCCGGTTGGTCCGCCCGCCCGACCGTGGCGATCCGACAGCGGGGGTTGACGTACGCGGCCACCAGGGTCGGCAGCGTGACGTGCTCCGGCAGGTCCCTCGGGTTGAGGATCGGCTGGTGGAGCCGGGCCCGGTACCGCTTCGCCAGGTCGGCCCGGCGCGCGTCCGGGGTCGCGTCGACGACGACCCGGGTCAGCAGCTCCTCGATGCCGGCGAGTCCGGTGTGGAGTTCAGCGATCCGCTCCTGGAGCGTGACACCGACCCGGTCGACCGCGGAACGGGTGGCCTGCGCGTCGATCAGCCCGACCCAGACGGCGAATTCGGGCACCTCCGCAGCGAGCTGCCGATAATTGACGACGTACCGTTCGATCGCGTGTTCCACGACTTGATTGGTGGCCTCGTCGTCCAGCGCGCTCGCGTCGAGTTGGGACGGTTCGAAACTCGCCAGGCCGTGAAGGAAGTCGCGTACGCGGAACGTCAGCGCCGCGAAGTACGAGTCCAGCCTTATCAGCGTGTGCTCGTATGGCTGGCTCGGCGACGGTAGGGGTGGAGACTCGTGCAGGAGAGTCGTGATCAGCGCCTCGTACCGGTCCCCGGGCCAGTTCCCGGTCGCCAGGGTCACCTGTTCGGCGGCGGTGATTTCGGCGGCGGCCGGGTCGAGGCGGCCGTCCTCGCGCAGCACCTCGTCGAAGGCGTCGAAGAAGGCGGTGACCACCAGCACCGAGTGCGCGGCGAGCAGCCGCTGCGTACGGTCGAAGCGGCTGATGCCGGTCAACCGCTCCCCGATGCCGCGCAGCGTCTGGTTGCCCCAGCGGGACAGCTCGTCCCGGAGAGCGAAGAAGTCGACGGTTCCGGCCGAGGCGACGGTGACACCCGCGGCGGCGAGCCCGCTGACCCGGTCGAACAGGGCCATCGTCCGGCTCTCGCCCGCGCCGAGCAGCTTGACGGCATCGGCATAGCTCAGCCTCTTGGGAGGGGAGGGCAGACGCACCGGCGTACGGTAACGGAGGTCTAACGCAACGCACAAACGCTGCTGGTGGCGGGCGCCCGATCGGGGCGGAGCGGGCACGCCCCATTACGAAGGTCGCGCTGTTGCGGGGATGTAGTGGCCTCCGGAGCCGAGGAAACCACTACATCCCCGCAGTTGCGGAGGCTCGCCCGGGCGAGACCCCGCCCCTACTCCTCGATTTCGATGGCCAGCGCCGGGCAGACCGCCGCGGCGTGCCGTACGTCCTCGGCCAGCTCGGCCGGGGGCGCGGCGTTGAGGAGTACCACGATGCCGTCCTCGTCGCGCTGGTCGAAGACGTCGGCGGCGGCGACCACGCACTGGCCGGAGGCGACGCACTTGTCCTGGTCGATGGTGACCTTCATGATTTTCCCTTGCTCTTCTCGTCGGGTCGTCGGTGGTGGTGTCGGCCGGTCACCAGGTGACGGGCAGCTCGTAGACCCCGTACACGGACGCGTCGTGCTTGAACGGGATCCGCTCCAGCTCGGTGGCGAGCCGCAGGGTGGGGATGCGCCGGTAGAGCGTGCTGTAGACGACCTGCAACTCCATCCGGGCGAGCGGCTGGCCGAGGCACTGGTGCACCCCGAAGCCGAAGGCCACGTGCCGGCGGGCGTCGCGGGTCAGGTCCAGGCGGTCGGGCTCGGCGAAGATCTCGGGATCCCGGTTGCCGATGTCGTTGGCGAGGATCAGCCCCTCGCCGGCGCGGATCACCTGGTCGCCGACCTCGATGTCGGCCAGCGCGACCCGGCGCCGCCCGTTGTGGGTGATGTTGAGGTACCGCAGCAGCTCCTCCACGGCCCCGGCGACCAGCTTCGCGTCGTCGCCGTCGCGCAGCAGCGCCAGCTGGTCGGGGTTCTGCAGCAGGGCGAGGGTACCGAGCGCGATCATGTTGGCGGTGGTCTCGTGCCCGGCGATCAGCAGCAGTACGCCCATCCGGGCCGCCTCGGGCCGGGTCAGCTCGCCGGCCTTGATCCGCTCGGCGAGCCCGGAGAGCAGGTCGCCCTTGGGCTGCGCGAGCTTCTCGCTCATCAGGTTGTCCAGGTAGTCCGTCAGTCGGCCGAGCGCCTCGGCCCGCTGCTCGGGCTCCGCGTCCCGCTTGATCAGGATTTTGCTGTTGGCCTGGAAGAAGTCGTGGTCGGAGTAGGGGACGCCGAGCAGTTCGCAGATGACCAGCGAGGGCACCGGCAGCGCGAACGCCTCGACCAGGTCGACCGGCGTCGGGCCGGCCAGCATCGCGTCGATCAGGTCGTCCACGATCTTCTGTACGGCCGGCCGCAGCGCCTCCACCCGCTTGATCATGAACGGCGCGGTCACCATCCGCCGCAGCCGGGCGTGCTCGGGATCGTCCATGAGGATGAAACCGATGCTGTTGCCGGTGATCGGGGCGGGGCTCGGGTAGCCCGGCCGGGTGATGTCGGCGCTGATCCGCGGATCGGCCAGCAGCGCCCGCTGCTCGGCGTACCGGGTCACCAGCCACGGGGTGCTGCCGTCCCACAGCCGTACCCGGGTCAGCGGTCCCTCCTGCTGCCTGGCCCGCAGCTCGGGTGGCGGGTCGAACGGGCAACCGCTCGCCCGGGCCATCGGGAAGTTCGGGATCTCGAGCGTACCGGTGCCGGCCGACTCCACTGTGCTGGTCATGGATTCCTCCCCTGGAACAACCTGTACCGCGGACTTTCGCGCGGCAAGTCGGGCTGGCCCGCGCCCCCGGGCGGGCGGCGCACCGGCCGACAGCGGGCGGGCGGCGCACCGGGCGAGGGCGCGGGCGGGCGGCGCTACGGTGTGGCGGCCGGGGTGGGGGCGGCCAGCGAGTCGAGGATCTCCTGGCGGCGCAGCCGGGTCTGCTTGGGCATGTTCCAGCCGAGTACGCCGGTGACCCGCCCGTCCCGCTCGTAGCGCGCCACGAAGCGGCGGCCCGCCGGGTCGCCCTCGACCACGGTGACGTCCGCCCCGGCGGGCAGCACCCCGTGCACCTGGATCTTCGCGTCGAACTGGTCGGTCCAGAAGTACGGCACCGGAACGTAGGGCTGGTCGGCGCCGAGGATGTTGGCGGCCACGGCCATGGCCTGCTCGTTGGCGTTGGTCCGGTTCTCCAGCCGCAGCAGCGTGCCGAGCCGTTCGTGGTGCCAGCGCGCCACGTCGCCGACCGCGTAGACGCCCTCGGCCGCCCGGCAACGCGAGTCGCAGACCAGGCCGTTCTCCAGCCGTAGCCCGCTGCCGGCCAGCCACTCCGTCGCCGGGTCGACCCCCATCGCCACCACGACCACGTCGGCCGGCAGCACCTCGCCGCCGTCGAGGCGTACGCCCGTGACCCGGCCGGACGCGCCGGTCAGGCCGCTCACCCCGGTGCCGAGGCGCAGCTCGACCCCGCCCTCGCGGTGCAGCTCGGCGAGGAGTCCCGCGACCAGGGGGCCGACCTGGCTCGCCAGCGGCGCCGGCTGGGGGCCGGCCATGGTGACGGCCAGGCCCAGGCTCCGCGCGGTGGCGGCCACCTCGGCGCCGAGCACCCCGTCCCCGACGACCACCAGCCGGGACGACGCCAGCAGGTCCGACCGGAGCGCGAGGGCGTGGTCGAGCGTACGCAGCACGTGCGCGCCGGCCAGCTCCGACTGCCCGGGGAGGACCCGCGGTCGCGCCCCGGTGGCGACCACGACGGCGTCGGCCGACAGCGCCCGCCCCGAGGCGGTGCGCACGGTACGCGTCGCCGGGTCGAGCCCGACCGCCGGATCGGCGAGGACGAACTCCGCGCCCAGGGCGGCGAGCGCCTCCCGCGTCCGGAGCCGGGCCCGGTCCGGCTCCCAGCCGCCGGCGAGGACCTGCTTGGACAGGGGTGGCCGGTCGTACGGCGGGTGCGCCTCGGCGCCGAGCACGGTCAGCGCGCCGGCGTAGCCGAGCCGGCGCAGCGCCTCCGCGGTGGCGAGACCGGCGGCGGAGGCGCCGACCACCAGGACGCTGGCGGGGCCGTTCACGCGTCCCCGCTCACCGTGCTCGCGGCACCCGCGCAACGCCTTGTCACCTTCATGGTTGGTTTCCCTCCGCGCTGGTGGTGGAAAGGTCCGCGGCCGGCGTCCTCAGCGGTGCGGCGTCACCGGCGCCGTCCAGAGTCCGACGATCGCGTCGATCAGCCCCGTCGCGGCCTCGTCCCAGCTCGCCCGGGGGGTGGGCAGTCCCTCGGCGAGCGCCCGCTCGCGCTCGGCGTAGCTGTGCACCATCAGCTGCCGGGCCATGTCGCCGCGTTCGGCCCGTACCGGCGGCGGCAGCTCGGCGAGGCAGTCGCCGAGCCCGTCGACGATCCGCCGCAGCGACGGGCTGCTCAGCGCCTCCTCGACCATGGTGGCGCGGAACGCGGGGTCGGTCATCATCTGCGCGTTGAAGCGGGCGAACCAGGTGGGGCTGCCGAGGGCGGCCAGGTGCTCGGTGACCGGGCGGACGAGGCAGGCCACCCAGCCCCGTACGTCCGTGGAGTCGCCGACCTCGGCGAGCATCCGCGTCCGTAGCTCCTCGATGGGCGCGGTGTGCTTGCGTACGATCGCGCGTACCAGGTCGGTCTTGGTGCCGAAGTGGTAGCCGACCGCGGCGTTGTTGCCCTGTCCGGCGGCCTCGCTCACCTGCCGGTTGGAGACCGCCGCGAGCCCGTGCTCGGCGAAGAGCCGCTCGGCCGTGACCAGGATCAGTTCCCGGGTCGCGCTGGCCCGGTCGGCCCGGACCGCTCTGCCCGGCACGGCTCTGCCCGTCATGGTCACCATCTAACCGGTACCGCCCGCAGACCGCCCACGATCAGCCCCTCCACCGGGCGCAGCTCGTCGGCGGGCACGGCGAGTTCCAGCGACGGCAGGCGGCGCAGCAGCACGTCGAGCACGGCCTGCAGCTCGGTACGGGCGAGCGCCTGACCGAGACAGGAGTGCGCGCCGGCGCCGAAGGCGAGGTGCGGGTTCGGGCTGCGCGTGAGGTCCATCCGCCCGGCGTCGGCGAACGCGCTCTCGTCGCGGTTGGCCGCCGCCATGTTGCAGACCACGGTCGTACCGGCGGCCACCCGCACGTCGCCGACCTCGACCTCCTCGCTGATGTACCGCGGGATGCCGAACCCGGCGTTGGCGTCGAAGCGGAGCACCTCCTCGACCGCGGGGCGCACCAGCGACCGGTCCGCCACGAGCTGCTCCCAGCGCCGCCGGTCGGCCAGCAGCATCGCCACCATCTTGCCGATCATGTTCGCGGTGGTCTCGTGCCCGGCGACCAGCAGGCCCCGGCCGGTCGCCACCAGCGCCGCGTCGGGCAGGTGCTGGCCCGCGCTGTCGGTGTCGGTGATGAGGGTGCTGATCAGGTCGTCGCCCGGGTTCTCCCGCATCGCCGCGACGTGGGCCGTCATGTACGCGTCGAACTCGGCCTGCGCCGTGTCGATCTCCGCCTGGCTGTACCGGGTCAGGTTGAGCATGCTGTCGGACCAGTGGGAGAACTTGTCCCGGTCCGAGTCGGGCACGCCGAGCAGGTCGCAGATCACCAGCACCGGCAGCGGGAAGCCGAGCGCGGCCTTGAGGTCCGCCGGTTGGCCCTGCGCCACCATGTCGTCGATCAGCCGGTCGGCCATCGCCTCGATCTCCGGCCGGAGCGCGGCCATCCGCTTGGCGGTGAACCACTTGCCGAGCATCCGCCGCCACCGCTGGTGCCCCTCGCCGCCCTCCGGGATCGAGCTGGACATCGAGCTGTTGAAGACCCCGCCCGACTCGTTGGCCGAGATGCGGGCCGCGCCGGGCGCGGTGAGTCGCCGGGTGAACCGGGGATCGGCGAGCACCGCCCGGACGTCCTCGTACCGGGTCAGCAGCGACGCCTCGTCCCCGCTGGGGAGCGTCACCCGGGCGACCGGGCAGCGTTGCCGCAGGTGGGCCCATTCGGCCGGCGGCTCCAGCGCGGACTCGCCGGGAATCGGGTAGCTGAGCCGCCGACCGCTCTCGTTGTGATCCACCGCACGCCCTCCCGGAAGTCGTCCATCGATACATCGGTAGTTAACTAGGCTCTGCGATCGTAAGTCAAGCGACTGAATTAATAATCTGTCTCGATCCGGTCCGGGCGTCCGCCCGGCCACTGGCGTACGGAGGCTCCACCGTGTCCCAGGCTTCTCCCAGACCCGTCGACGGCGGGCCGTCCGTCACGCCACGGGCGAACACCGTCGTCGTGGTGCTGGCCCTCGCCGGCATCGTGGTCTCGCTGATGCAGACCCTCGTCATCCCGCTCATCCCCGAGCTGCCCAAGCTGCTGCACGCCTCGGCCTCCGACGCCACCTGGGCGATTACCGCCACGCTGCTCGCGGGTGCCGTCGCGACCCCGACGGTGGGCCGGCTCGGCGACATGTACGGCAAGCGGCGGATGCTGCTGGTGAGCCTGGTCATGCTGGTCGTCGGCTCGACCGTCGGCGCCCTGAGCAGCAGCCTGGTACCGATGGTCGTCGGGCGCGCCCTGCAGGGCATGGCCTCCGGGGTGATCCCGCTGGGGATCAGCATCATGCGCGACGAGCTGCCGGCCGAACGGCTCGGCTCGGCGACCGCGTTGATGAGCGCGTCGCTAGGGGTGGGCGGCGCGCTCGGCCTGCCGGCGGCGGCGCTGCTGGCCGAGAACGCCGACTGGCACGTCCTGTTCTGGACCGCGGCCGGTCTCGGCGTCGTCGCCACGCTGCTGGTGCTGCTGCTCGTACCGGAGTCCCGGGTCCGGGGTGGCGGTCGCTTCGACGTGGTGGGTGCGGTCGGGCTCTCGATCGCGCTGCTCTGCCTGCTGCTGGGGATCTCCAAGGGCGCCGACTGGGGCTGGACCGGCGGCGTCACCCTGGGCCTCTTCGCCGCCGCGGTCGTCGTCCTGCTGGCCTGGGGCTGGTGGGAGCTGCGCTCCCGGCAGCCGCTGGTGGACCTGCGCACCACCGCCCGCCGGCAGGTGCTGCTGACCAACCTCGCCTCCGCCGTCTTCGGCTTCGCGATGTTCGCGATGTCGCTGGTCCTGCCGCAGCTGCTGCAGCTGCCGAAGGCCACCGGCTACGGCCTCGGGCACGGCATGCTCGCCGTCGGCCTGGTGATGGCCCCGTCCGGCCTGGTCATGATGGCCACGGCGCCGCTGTCGGCGCGGATCTCCCGGGCCCGGGGCCCCAAGACGACGCTGATGCTCGGCGCGCTGGTGGTGGCCGTCGGCTACGGCCTCAACATCGCGCTGATGTCCGCCGTCTGGCACCTGGTGCTCGCCTCCTGCGTCATCGGCGCGGGAATCGGGCTCGCCTACGGCTCGATGCCCGCCCTCGTCATGGCGGCCGTGCCGGTCTCCGAGACGGCCGCCGCCAACAGCCTCAACACGCTGATGCGGGCCATCGGCACCTCGATCTCCAGCGCGGTCGCCGGCGTGGTGCTGGCCCAGCTGACCATCGCGTACGGGCCGGTCACGCTCCCGTCGCAGAACGCCTTCCGGGTGGTCATGGCCATCGGCTCGGGCGCCGCCCTGCTCGCCCTCGCGGTAGCCGCCTTCCTGCCGGCCCGGCGTCCGGCCCCGGCCGCCTCGGCGGCCCGTACCGACGCCGCGGTACCGGTCGGAGCGCCCTCAGCGTAACCCTGGCGCACGGGTGGGCCGCCGCGCCACAGCGGCTCACCCTGATCGACAACCAGCCGGTTGTGCAACCTGTCGGTTGTGATAGGGTTCCGGGCGTGACAGTCGTGGAAGACGACCTGAGCCTGGTGTTCTCGGCACTGGCCGACCCCACCCGGCGCGCGATCCTGGCGCGCCTCGCCGAGGGCGAGGCGACGGTGCACCAGCTCGCCGAGCCGTTCGCCATGTCGCAGCAGGCGGTCTCGAAGCACCTCAAGGTGCTGGAGCGGGCCCGCCTGATCTCGCGGACGCGGACGGCGCAGGCCCGGCCCTGCGTGCTGGAGACCGAGCGCCTCGACGCGGCCGTCGACTGGATCGCCCGGCACCGCCAGCTCTGGGCCGACCGGCACGACCGCCTCGCGCGACACCTGGCGGCCCTGCGGGCCGCCGAGGGGACTGGCCGGGCAGAGGGGACGACGCGGTGACCGGGACCGGCGAGCTGACCTACCGGCGGGTGCACCGGGGCACGCCCGAACTGCTCTTCGACTGCATGACCACGCCCGAGCACCTCGCCCACTTCTGGGGTCCGACCGGGACGACCACGCCGGTCGCCACCATCGTCGTCGACCTGCGCCCCGGCGGCGCCTTCGAGACCACCATGGTCAGCGACGCCGACGGCGGCACGTACACGATGCGGGCCGTCTACGTGGAGATCGACCGGCCGCACCGGCTGGTCTGGATCGAGCGCGACGTCGAGGGCGGCATGCGGACGACGGTCACCTTCGTCGACCTCGGCGACGGGCGGACCGAGGTGGTCACCCACCAGACCAACGTTCCGGAGGCGTACCTGAGCGCCGCGGCGCGGGCCGGCTTCGAGACCGGCCTGGACCGCTTCGACGCGTACCTGGCCGGGCTGAACGCCGGACCCGAGCGGGAGTGAGGAACACGAGATGCCGGTAGTAACGTCGGCCGACGGCACCGCGATCGCGTACGAACGCAGCGGTGCCGGGCCGGCCCTGGTCCTCGTCGACGGGGCGATGTGCCACCGCGCCGGGGGGCCGATGCGGCCGCTCGCCGCCGCGCTGGCCGACCACTTCACCGTCCACGCCTACGACCGGCGCGGCCGGGGCGAGAGCGGCGACACCCCGCCGTACGCCGTGGCGCGCGAGGTCGAGGACCTGCGGGCCGTCGTCGCGGCGGCCGGCGGTGCGGTGTGCGTCTACGGCATCTCCTCCGGCGCGGCCCTGGCCCTGACCGCCGCGGCCACCGGCGGCGGGATCACGCGGCTGGCCCTCTACGAGCCGCCGTTCCTGACCGAGGGCACCGACGACAGCCGGGCCAAGGAGTACCGCGCACGCCTCGACGAACTGCTCGACGCGGGACGCCGGGGCGACGCCGTGGCGCTCTTCATGACCACCGTCGGCGTACCGGCCCAGGTGGTGGCCGGCATGCGTACGCAGCCGCACTGGGCCGCGTTCGAGGCGATCGCCCCGACCCTCGCGTACGACGACCGGGTGCTCGGCGACGGCCGGGTGCCCCGCGACCTCGCGGCGGCGGTCGGCGTACCGACGCTGCTGCTCGCCGGCGGGGCCAGCCCGGAGCCGATGCGCCGGGCGGCCCGGGCCACGGCGGACGCGATTCCCGGCGCCGCGTACCGGACACTGGACGACCAGACGCACGACGTCGCCCCCGAGGCGCTCGCCCCGGCGCTGGTCCGGTTCTTCACCGCCTGACCAGGAGACGGCGCCAGCGACCCGCCCGGCCTAACTCCGCTCGGCCGACCGGTCGAAGAGGCGCCGCACGGCGGCGGTGACCCGTTCGACCGGCGCCGTACCGTCGACCACGATCACCGGATAGCCGAGGTCCCGGGCCTGCTCCGCGACCCGGGACGCGAACAGCTCGTCGCGGCGCATCCAGCGGTCGAACGCCCACTCCGGCTCCGGCAGCGACGCCAGCAGCTCCCACGCCCAGCGTCGCCGCCGGTAGTGCCGCCGCTGGAACTCGCCGGTCGGCACGATCCAGACCGCGCGGTCCGGCGCGACCCGCCGCGCGGCGAGCAGCTCCGGCAGCAGCGCCGCGCCCTCGGGGACCCGGGCGCCCGCGATCCGCGCGAGGTCCGCCAGGATCAGCGGAAACTCCTCGACGTAGAGGCGGAAGAGGTCGTCCACCTGGCGGTCGACCGGCTGGCCCAGCCGCTCCTCGATGCCCAGCGCGACGACCCGGCGCAGCGTCCGGCCCCGCTCCGGGTCGACCGTGGCCGCGTGTCGCTCGAACGCCTCGTCGCAGGAGTAGAGCGTGGCGCCACGGTCGGCGGCGAGCCGGGCCGCCACCGTGCTCTTGCCGGCACACGGCGAGCCGCCGATCCAGAAGGTCGCTTCCACAGCCGGCTCAGACCGGTACGAAGCGAACCGGCCGGCCGGGCTGGGCCTGGGCGGCGAGCGGCACGTCGTCGCTGGTCACCACGCCGATCACCGGGTAGCCGCCGGTGACCGGGTGGTCGGCGAGGAAGAGCACCGGCTGGCCCTCCGGCGGTACCTGGAGCGCGCCGGTGACCATGCCCTCGGGCGGCAGCTCACCGGTACGCCGGTAGTACAGCCGCCCGCCGCTCAGCCGCATCCCGATCCGGTCCGAGCGGGGTGTCACCCGGTACGGCTCGCCGAAGAGGGTCGCCAGCGCGTCGTCGGTGAACCAGTCCACCCGGGGCCCGGGGTGGACCCGCAGCCGTACCTCGGCGGTGGCGGACGGCGCGGCCCCCGGCGCCGGCCCGACGCCCGGATGCGCACCGTCGAGCGGGCCACCGTCGACCGGGCCGCCGTCCAACGGCCCGCCGCCGAGCAGCCCGCCGTCGACCGGGGCGGCGGCGGGCGGGCCGGCCACCTCGGTACCGATCGGCAGCAGGTCGCCCGCGCGCAGCTCCGCCGGGCCGATGCCGGCGAGGGTGTCCCGGGACCGGGAGCCGAGCACCGGCGGCACGTCGATGCCGCCGCGTACCGCCAGATAGGTGCGGACGCCGCCGCGCGGGCGGCCGACCCGCAGCTCCTCGCCGGCCGGCACCGGCACCGACGTGGCCGCCGGTACGGGCCGGCCCGCGACGGTGACCGGGGCGGGCGCGCCGGTCACCGCCACCACCGCCGGCCGGTGGAACCGGAACGCGGCGCCGCCGAGGGTCAGCTCGATGGCGGCGGCGGACTCGTGGTTACCGACCAGCCGGTTGCCCAGCCGCAGGCTCGGTACGTCGACCGCGCCCGACCGGCCGATGCCGAGATCTGCCAGGCCGGGCCGGCCCAGGTCCTCCACCAGCGCCAGCAGCCCCGGTCGCAGCACCTCCATCAGCACCGGCCCCGCCGACCGTGCGTCGCTGCCGTCCACGCGCTACAGCCCCAGGTACGAGCGGCGGACGTCGTCGGAGTCGGCCAGCTCCGCGGCCGGCCCGGACATCACGATGGTCCCGGTCTGCAACACGTACGCCCGGTCGGCCAGGGCGAGCGCGGCCCGCAGGTTCTGTTCGACCAGCAGCATGGTCGTCCCGCCGGCCCGGATCTCGGCCAGCACCCCGAAGATCATCTGGGCGATCTTCGGCGCGATGCCGAGCGACGGCTCGTCCAGCATCAGCAGGCTCGGCCGGCTCATCAGGGCCCGGCCGAGGGCAACCATCTGCTGCTCGCCGCCGGAGAGCGTGCCGGCGCGCTGGTCGGCGCGCTCGGCCAGCACCGGGAAGAGCGCGTGCACCCGCTCCAGGCTCGCGGCGCGGGCCCGCTCGGTGCGCTCGTGGTACGCGCCGAGCAGCAGGTTCTGCCGTACGGTCTGGTGCGCGAAGAGCCGCCGTCCCTCCGGTACCAGGGCGGCGCCGAGCCGGGCGATCCGGTGCGCGGGCAGCGCGCCGATCTCCGTACCCCGGAACCGGACGCTGCCCCCGACGGGCCGGTGCAGGCCGGAGATGCCGGCCAGCAGCGAGGTCTTGCCGGCGCCGTTGGCGCCGACCAGCGCGACCAGCTCGCCCTCCTCGACGTCCAGGTCGACGCCGCGCAGCGCGACCGCGCCGGCGTAGTCGAGGGTGAGCCCGCGTACCTGGAGCATCACGCCTCCCGACCGAGGTACGCCTCGATCACCGCGGGGTCCCGGACCACCTCGGCCGGCGGCCCCGCGCAGATCTTCTCGCCGTGGTCGAGCACCACGACCCGGTCGCAGAGCGGCATGATGATCTCCATTACGTGTTCGACCATGAGTACCGTGATGCCCCGCTCGTTGAGCCGGCGGACAATGCCCACCGCCTCGTTCGCCTCGGCCGGGGTGAGCCCGGAGAGCACCTCGTCGAGCAGGAGCAGGCGCGGTTCGACGGCGACCGCCCGCGCCATCTCCAGCCGCTTCTTCCAGCCGGCGGTCAGCGACGCGGCCGGCGCGTCGGCCAGCTCGCCGAGCCCGACCTCGGCGATCACCTCCTCGGCGCGCCGCTGCGCGTCGCGGCGGCGCCGGTGGCGCAGGTACGCCGCGGTGGCGAGGTTCTCGGCCACGGTCATCGACCCGAAGACCCGCATCAGCTGGAAGGTGCGCCCGACCCCGGCCCGGGCCGCCTGGTGCGGGCGCCATCCGGTCACGTCCCGCCCGGCGTAGTGCAGCCGCCCGGCGGTGGGGCGCCGGTCGCCCGCGATGATGGAGAAGAGCGTGCTCTTGCCGGCGCCGTTCGGGCCGATCAGGCCCATGATGGCGCCCTCCTCGACCCCGAACGAGATGTCGTTGTTGGCCAGCAGGCCGCCGAAGCGGCAGGAGATGCCGTCGACGCGCAGGATGTCGCTCATGCCGAGATCTCCCGCCCGCGCCGGGCCGCGCCGCCGAACCAGCGCCCCAGCGCGCGCCGGACCCGTTCCAGGATCGCCAGCAGCCCGCCCGGCTCGACCACGGCCACGACGACGATCAGCGCGCCGTAGAGGAGCAGGTCGATCGAGCGTCCGCTGCCGGAGAGGTGCTGCCGGGTGACGTCCTGTACGGCGGTGAGCACCCAGGCGCCGAGCAGCGGGCCCCAGAACCGGCCCACCCCGCCGAGCACCGCCATCAGCGTGAACGAGACCGACAGGTCCAGGCCGAGCGCGGAGGGCGGGTCGACGAAGAGCACGTACATGGCGTAGAAGCCGCCGGCCAGCGCGGTGATCCCGCCGGAGAGCGCGGCGGCGGCGAGCTTGTACCGGTGCACCGGTACGCCCACCGCGGCGGCGGCCACCTGGTCGTCCCGGACGGCCCGGACGTAGGTGCCGACCCGGCCGCGCAGGAAGAGCCAGGTCACGAGGGCCACCACGCAGAACATGCCGAACGCCACGTAGTAGTACGGCCGCTTGTCCAGCAGGGAGAACTGGAGGTTCGCCAGGGACGGCTCCTCGATCGGCAGCTCCAGCCCGCCGGCCTGCCCGAGGCCGGGCAGGTTGGTCACCAGCACCACCACGATCTCGGCGACCGCGATGGTGGCGATCGAGTAGTAGTGGTAGCGCAGCCGGAAGGTCGGGTAACCGATGATCACGGCGGCGGCCGCGGCCAGCGGCAGCGCGAGCGCGATCGCCAGCCACGGCGACCAGTCGTCGCGGACCAGTACGGCGGTGGTGTACGCGCCGACGCCGAAGTAGAGCGCGTGGCCGAAGGAGACCTGTCCGGCGTACCCGCCGAGCACGTTCCAGCCGGTGGCCGCGATGGCGTACGTGAGCGCGAGGACGCCGATGTTCTGCGCCGCGGCGGTGTTGAACAGCAGCGGGTACAGCGCCAGCGCGGCGAGCACCAGCACCGGGGAGAGCCAGCGCGGCAGCCGGCGCCGGGCCGGTGCCGGCAGCGCGGCGTCGGTGGCCGGGGGCGGGGTGAGAATGCCGGTGCTGCTCATCGGGTACCCAGCAATCCCTGCGGACGGACCATGATCACCACCAGGTAGAGGCCGAGCGCGGCGGCCAGCGTGTAGCTCGGGGCGTAAAGGCCGACGACGCCCTGGGCGACCCCGACCAGCAGCCCGGCCAGCGCGGCGCCGGTGATGCTGCCGAAGCCGCCGAGCGCCACCACGACGAACGCCATCAGGGCGAACGTCACGCCGGCCGTGGGCGCGGCCGAGTACGAGTTCATCAGCAGGCCGCCGGCGATGCCGGCCGCCCCGCCCGCGATGATCCACGCCAGGGCGTACATCTTGCGGGGGTCGATGCCCTGCAGGGCGGCGGCCTTGGCGTCCTCGCCGGCGGCCCGGATGCCGCTGCCCAGCCGGGTGCGGTTCATGAAGAGCGTCACCGCCAGCGTGGTGATGCCCGCGCCCACGGCCATCACCACCTGCGGTCCGCCGATCACGACCGGGCCCAGCGTCCAGCGGACCCCGCCGATCCAGCTGTCGCTGATCGTGCGGGTGTCCGGCTTCCACAGGAACTGGGCCAGGCCGCGCAGGAAGACCTGCAGTCCGAAGGTGACGATCACCTGGGCGAGCAGCGAGCGGCCGAGCACCCGGCCCACCGCGGCGACGTACATGAGGCCGCCGACCAGCGCGATCGACACGCCGGTGAGCGGCGCCGAGAGCAGCGGGTCGAGGCCGAGCAGGGACCACGCGAAGAACGACAGGTACATGCCGATCATCACCATCTCGCCGTGCGCGAAGTTGATGATGTCCATGACCCCGTAGATCAGTGTCAACCCGACCGCGACGAGGGCGAAGACGGCGCCGATCAGCAGACCGTTGACGACCGCCTGGGCGAGGTCGCTCACTTGCCCTGCGCTCCGCGCAGCGGCCAGACGGCCGGGGTGGTGGCCAACTCGGTCGGGAAGACCACCCGGTACCTGCCGTCGATCAGCTGCTCGACCACGCCGACCGCGCCGGTGTTCTGGCCGTGGTCGTCGAACTTGACCCCGGTCCACGGCATGATCGTCTGCTCGGCCGGTACGTCCAGCTTGCGCAGCGCGTCGCGGATCGCGTCGGGCTTGGTGGACTTGGCCGCGTCGATCGCCTGCGCCAGGGTCAGTACCGCGGTGAAGGCGCGCGCGGAGTTCTCGGTCATCGGCGCGTTGAACTTCTGCTGGAACCGGTCCGCGACGGCCTTGGCCGCGGGCCGCTTGGTGGCGATCTCGTCGGACCACGCGGCCCGGGTGGAGACGCCGTTGGCCAGGTCACCGAGGCCGGTGACGAACGCCGGGTCGGCGAAGCCGGTGCCGTACGCGAGCAGCGCGGGCGGGTAGTAGTCGAGCTGCCGCAGCGTCTTCATCAGCTTGATCGCCGCGTCGGTGTACGCGAGCACGAACAGCACGTCGGGGTTCTTGGCCCGTACCTGGGCGACCTGCGAGTTGAGGTCGGCGGCGTTCGGGTCGAACGGCACGTCGGCGACCACGTTGATGCCGCGCTGCCCGGCCACCTTCTTGGTGACCGTCGCGCCGTCGTTGCCGAACTGGTCGTTGCTGCGGAACACCGCCACCGTGCCGACGGCCTTGCCCTGCTGGCGCTGCGCCTCCAGGTAGTCGAACATGGTGCCGGCGAAGGTCTCGTCGGTCGGCCCGGTCCGGAAGAACCACTTCAGGCCGCGCTCGGTGAGCGCCGGCGACGAGGAGGCCTCGTTGACGAACGGTACGCCGAGCCGCTCGGCGCGCTGGCTGGCGGTCAGCGTCACGCCGGACTGGTAGCTGCCGATCACCGCCGCGACCTTCTCGCTGGTGACGAGCCGGTCCACCTCGCTCGCGCCGACCTCGGGCTTGCCCTGGGTGTCACCGGTGATCAGGTTGAGCTTCGCGCCGCCCAGGCCGGGCAGCCCCGCGCCCGCCGCGAGCGGCAGGTCGATGCCGCTCTCGTCATTGTTGATGATGTCCACCGCGAGCTGCGCGCCGTGCAGCACGTCCGTGCCCTGGGTGGCGTTCGCGCCGCTGAGCGGCCAGAGGCCAGCGATCTTGACCTCGCTGGCCTGGCCGCCGGATCCGCCGCTGTCGCCGCACGCGGCCAGTCCGAGCACGACCAGACTGGCGACGGCGACGTGGGTCAACCTACGCATGTTCCGACTCCTCGTTCACTGTGCTGCCGATGGGATCGCCGGGCTGCCGATGCTGCGCCAGGTGCGGTGGCAACTACCGTCGTCGGACCGATGAAGCTGTGGTGGTGCGGGTGGTGCCAGATCTCGGCGGCCCCGAGCGGTGGCCGGGTGGGTCTCATCGCCTGACCTCGGTGAAGCGGACCTGGTCGCCGGGTCTGGGATCGTGGCCGGGTGGGTCTCACCGCCCGACCTCGACGAAGCGGACCTGGTCGCCGGGTCTCAGCAGGGCGGGTGGGTCCCGGTCCAGCGACCAGAGCGGCGCGTCGGTGCGCCCGAGGATGTGCCAGCCGCCGGGCGCCGGGCGCGGGTAGATCCCGGTGAACTCGTCGGCGATGGCGACCGAGCCGGCCGGCACCCGGGTACGCGGGCTGTCGCGGCGGGGCAGCCGCAGGCGCGGATCGACCCCGGTGAGGTAGCCGAACCCGGGTACGAAGCCGCAGAACGCGACCGTGTAGGTCGGTGCCAGATGCCGGGCCACGACCTCGCGCTCGGGCAGCCCGGTGCGGAGCGCCACCTCGGCGAGGTCCAGCCCGTCGTAGCTGACCGGTATCTCCACCAGCCGGCCCGGGACGGTGGCCGGCGCGGCGGCGATCTCGCGCCGGGCGAGGTCGTCGGTGAGCCGGCCGGCGTCGGTCACCGTACGGTCGAAGATCAGCAGGACCGTGCGGGCGGCCGGGACGGCCTCGACCAGCCCGGGGGGCGGGTCCGCCCGCAGGGAGCGGTGCAGCGCGATCACCCGCTCGCCGTCGGGCAGCTCCACCAGGAGCCCCTGGTCGCCGCAGGGCCGGGTCCGCATCGCCGGGCCGCTCACGCGAACGGGGCGAGGGTCACGCCGGCCGAGACCAGGGCCTCGCGGATCCGGCCGGCCAGCTCCACCGCGCCGGGGGTGTCCCCGTGTACGCAGAGCGAGCGCGCCTCGACCCGTACCGTGTCGCCGTCGACGCCGGTGACCTCGCCGGTGGTGGCGAGGGCGACGCAGCGGCGGACCACCTCGGCGGGGTCGGTGATCACGGCGCCCGGGGTGCCGCGCGGGGCGAGCCGCCCGTCGGGCAGGTACGCGCGGTCGGCGAAGGCCTCGGCGACCGCGGTCAGTCCGGCCGCCGCGGCCTGTGCGAGCACGGCGGAGCCGGGCAGCCCCAGCAGCGGCAACCCCGGGTCGTACGCCCGCACGGCGGCCACGACGGCGCCGGCCTGGGCGCCGTCGTGCACGATGCGGTTGTAGAGCGCGCCGTGCGGCTTCACGTAGGAGACCCGGGTACCGGCGGTGCGGGCGATCCCGTCCAGCGCCGCGAGCTGGTACGTCACCTCGTCGGCCAACTGGCCCGGCTCGACGTCCATGGACCGCCGGCCGAATCCGGCGAGGTCCCGGTAGGAGACGTGCGCGCCCACCGCGACTCCGTTGGCCGCCGCCCGTTCGCAGACCCGTCGCATGATCGTCGGGTCGCCGGCGTGGAAGCCACATGCGACGTTCGCACTGGTCACCAGAGCGAGCAGGCCGAAGTCGTCACCGAGTCGCCAGGTACCGAAGCCTTCGCCGAGATCGCTGTTGAGATCGAGGGTCACCGCCATCGGGGCCTCCCGGGGGTAGTGCCGGCCGGACTTTCGGGCCGGTTGGAGGTTGGAGCGAGCCGGGGTGCGGTCGACCGGATCGCGGCCGGGTGCCGGCTGGTTGGACCTCGCCGGCCGGGTGTCGCGCCGGCTGGACCTCGCCGGCCGTGGTTCAGGCCGGTTGGACCTCGCCGGCCGTGGTGCGGGCCGGTTGGGGTGACCGGCCTGGGCCGTCACCGGCCCCGGGTCGGGGGATGGGGCCGGCTGGTGCGCAGAGCGTAGCTGTTGTTCAACAATCCCTCAAGATGTTGTATTGGTATAGCCTCCCTCTGTGACGGTGAACGAAAATGTTGGCGCCCAGGACTGGGTGACCAAGCTGGCGGTGGATCGGGAGCGGCTGGACCGGGGGTCGGCCGCCGAGCGGGTCACCGAGATCCTGCGCCAGCGGATCACCGAGGGGTTCTTCCAGCCCGGCGCCCGGCTCTCCGAGGCCGCGCTCTGCTCCGCGCTCGGCGTCTCCCGCAACACGCTGCGCGAGGCGTTCCGCCTGCTCGGCAAGGACCGGCTGGTCGCGCACGAGCTGCACCGCGGGGTCTTCGTACGGGTGCCGGCCGAGGCCGACATCGTCGACCTGTACCGGATGCGGTCCATCGTGGAGTGCGGCGCGGTACGGGACCTGCGGCACCCGTCGCAGGCGCAGATCGAGGCCGTACGGGAGCCGGTACGGGCCGGTCTGCGCGCCGCCGCCGAGGGGGACTGGCGCGCCGTCGGCACCGCCGACCTGCGGTTCCACCAGGCGCTCACCGCGCTGGCCGGCAGCGCCCGGCTCGACGAGCTGATGCGCGGCATGCTCGCCGAGCTTCGACTGATCTTCCACCTGATGGCGAGCCCGCGGGAGTTCCACGAGCCGTACCTCGCCCGCAACGAGGAGATCGTCGGGCTGATCGACGCGGGGGAGAACCAGGCCGCCGCCCGCGTCCTCGCCGGTTACCTCGCCGACGCCGAGCGCCAGCTCACCGAGGCCGCCCGCGCCCTCGCCCCGTCCATCTAGCACCCGCCCCCTCCCCGTCGATCTAGGGCAAATCCTTGCTAGTGGATCTCCAATCACGACGATTTGCCCTAGATCGACGCGAGGGGCTTGTGGATCAATGTCTTGACGGATTGTTCGACAATCTCCTAGAGTCGGCCCGAACTTCGAGCCACCATCCGCACCCGGTCCACCGAAACGGCAGCTCTCCGGACCGGACGAGGATCGCCACCGCGACACGGCTCTCCGCCCGCAGGTCGACACCCGGATCCGGCCGGACCGCACAGCCGGAACGGCCCTTCGACCGGCGGGCGACGCACCGCAGCTCCGTCGTACCGGCCCGGCGCCGACACCGGCGCCGGGAGCCCCCACACCGACGCGGGACCCGTGCCCGCCGGCAGCCTCCTGGCCTGCCCGGCGGGTTCGCTTCCGGGCCGGTGCCGGAACCGAGCCGCCCGCCCCCCGACGGGCGGCCGCCGAGGGTAGTACCCGAGGAGGAAGCGATCAGGATGAGAAAACCCACCCCCAGACGCGGCGCGGCGGGCGTCTTCGCGCTCGCGCTGCTCGCCACCGGTACGGTCGGTCTCGCCGCGGCCACCCCCGCCGCCGCGACCGGCCGGCACACCGACTGCCTCGACCAGAGCGCGCCGCTGTCGGTCGAGGAGAACCGGCTCAGCTTCACGCTGCCGGACAACGCCAACCCGGCCGTGCTCCAGCCGAAGCCGTACGCCCAGCAGATGATCGAGGGCGCCGGGTTCCAGGACTTCGGGCCGGCGCTGGTCGACCGGCTCTGCCGGACCACGAGCCTCGGGGCCGCCACCAAGCTGGTGGAGCAGCGGGGCGAGCAGCTGTGGCAGGCGGCCGTACGCCGGGCCCAGCACCGTGGCCCGGTCAAGGGCAACCTGCCGTACAGCGACGACCGCCCGCTCTACTGGACCCGGCTGCAGTCGACCGCGGCGCTGCGTCAGTGGACGCCCCGGTTCCGGCTCTCGACCGCCGAGCGGACGGCGCTGATCACCACCTTCGACCGGGCCTCCCGCGGGATGTTCGACATCGACTTTCCCGCCGGGAAGTCGGTCCTGCGCGTCATCATCAGCGGCTTCGACCCGTACACGCTCGACGGTGGCACGGCCGGTACCGCCCCGGGCTCGGTCGGCAACAACATCCGGCACGGCAACCCGTCCGGCGCGACCGCGCTCTCGCTCGACGGCACCACGTACCGCACCGAGAGCGGGAAAATCGCGTACGTGCAGGCGTACACCCTGCCGGTGAACTACCCCGAGTTCGAGCGCGGCTACCTGGAGGACACGGTCGGCCCGTTCATGAAGCCCGGTCCGCGACGGGTCGACGCCTCGATCACGGTCAGCCAGGCCGGCGGCGCGGTCTTCAACCTCGAACAGTGGAACGGCCGCTACCACGGGGTCTCCCTCGGCAACGACAACTACCGGGGCTGCCCGGCGGTCAACGGGGTGCCGCAGCTGCCGGGCGACAACCACGCCTGCAACAGCGTGGTGGTACCGCGCTGGGGCGGGCCGACGGAGTTCAGCCTGACCAATCCACCACAGTGGACCACGGCGACGCTGCCGGTGGCCCAGATGATCGCGGCGAACACCGGCGCCGACGTACCCCGGCCGCCGGGTGACACCTGGCCCGACCCGTCGGTCGCGTTCGGCGTGGTCTGGCACACCAACTACACCGAGTTCCCCGACTGCGGCTCCACCGAGCGGGTCACCCGAAACAACCCGCCGCCGACCGAGTTCCCCCCGCCCACGGCCCCGATCCCGCCCGACCCGGGCTCCTGCTCCTACAGCGGCGGCGGCGGCAACTACCTCTCCAACGAGAGCGCGTACCGCAACACGCTGCTGCGCGACCGGATGGGGCTCGACATCCCGGCGGGCCACATCCACACCCCGGACATGCAGCACTTCGAGACGGACTTCAACCCGAGCGACGCCACCTTCGACGCCTGGCGCAAGGCGATCGTCGCGCAGGGCCAGAACCTGATCCACGCCGTCGCGGACACGCTGGACTGACGACCGGTAACCGCCCGGGCGGGTCGGCCACGCGGCCGGCCCGCCCGGCGCTGTATTTTGCGCTCGCGCGCTTCGCGGCGCCTGAGGGGTGGTGTCTTTCCTTCCGCGGTGGTGTGGGTGGGTGGTTGTTCGCCGCGACGCGTCAGTGCAGACACCACCGGCGCCGCTGCGCTTGCTCGCTGGCTTTCCGGCGCCGGGAGGCGGCGTACTGATCACTCTGGCGGGCGCCGCTCGTTGAACCAGGGCGACCGACTTTTTCCGGCCGGCGCCACGGTTCGTGGACGGCCGCCGCGTACCGATGGAGCCCGAACGCATGCAGCTGCCGGATCTGACCTCGTACCGGCTGCACCGCCGCTGCGCCGACGCCGAACTGGACGGCATCGCCGTACCCGGACTGCGGGCGGAGTACTACCGCCGCCCCGAACAGGGGCGCCTCGCCAGCGTCGGCCGGTACTGGTACGGGGGCCGCGAGGTGCTGATGGCGTGGGGCTTCGTCGACGAGGCGCATTGCCGGTACTGCGCGGTACGGGCGGGCGACGGCGGCTGGCACCCGCCCATGACCGGCTGCCCGACGGTGCGCGTCCTGCGGGACCCGACCCGACCGGGGGAGCCGGTGCGCGGTCTGGCGATCAAGTGCCCGGACGGACGGTGGCTCACCCTGCCGGACCCGCGCTGGCCGGGCCGGGTCGCGCTGACCGGGTCCGACCTGCGCTGAGTGGGTCCGACCCGCGCTGAGTGGGTCCGACCCGCGCTGACCGGGTCCGACCCGCGCTGACCGGGTCCGACCCGGGCTGAGTGGGTCGGGTCGCGCTGAGTGGGTCGGGTCGCGTGCGGCCCAGCCCCGCCGCGCGCGACCCGACCCGGCCTGGCCGGTCCGGCTCAGCTCCGTTCGGCGGTGGCGGGTTCCGGCGCGGCGCGCCGCTGCCGGCGTACCGCCCAGAGCGCCGATCCGGTCAGCGCCAGCGCGGTACCGAACGCCGCGAGGTGCACCACCGGGTTCTCGATCGGCACGAACCCGATCACCGCCACCGGTACCTGCACCACGGCCACCAGCAGCGCGAGCAGGCCGCGGCGCTGGCGGCCCCAGGCGTACGCCGTCCAGACCGGGGCGGTGACCGCGACCAGGGTCAGCGCGTCCAGCAGCGCGTGCAGGTACGTGTTGTGTACGGCGTTGTGCGCGAACGCCTGCGCGGGCGCCGCCGCGACCAGTAGCACGGCGACCACCAGCCCGGTCAGGATTCCTACTCGACGCATCGCGATCTCCTAGCGCAGTCACGAAGTTACGGACAGCTATCACGCTAGGTAGTCGCCTCGGCGAGCGTAAAGACGACGCCCGCGATGTGCCGAATGACGCCGCTCGGCATCGACCGGGCCACGGGTGCGGCGGTACCGTGCCCACCCGGTGCCGTGCCGACCCGGTGCCGTGCCGACCCGGTGCGGTGCCGGCCCGCTCACGGCTGCGGGCAGGGCGGGCGGTACGCGAGGTCCGGGAAGCTGTCGGCCCACTGTTCCCGGCCGATCCGGGGATGGGCCAGGGCGCAGACCCGGGCGGCGACGCGCTCCGGGTCCAGCTCCCACAGCCGCGCCGTGTGGTCCTCGCTGGTGGTGAGCAACGTCCGCCCGTCCCGGCTGAAGGCGACCGAGTAGACCCGGTCGGTGTGCGCGTCCAGCCGCGCCAGCGCGGCCGGCGCGCGCGGGTCGGTGACGTCCCAGAGCCGGGCCGTCCGGTCGAGGCTGGCGCTGGCCAGCGTGCGGCCGTCCGGGGCGAACGCCACCGAGAAGACCGCGGCCGAGTGCGCGTCGACGGTGGCGAGCGGTACCGGCTTCGCCGGGTCGCGGACGTCCCACAGCCGCACCGTGCGGTCCTGGCCGCCGGTGGCGAGGGTACGACCGTCCGGGGCGAACGCCACCGACCGTACCTCGTCGGTGTGCCCGGCCAGCTCGGCGCGCAGCTTCGGCAGCTCCGGCACGCTGACGTCCCATATCTGCGCCTCGTTGCCCTTGGCGTTGGCCAGCAGGTTGCCGTCCGGGCTGAAGCCGACCGACCGCTTGCCGATGTCCTGGTCGGGCAGGCCGCCGACGACCCGGGGCCGGCGCGGGGCGGCCAGGTCCCAGAGTTGGATCACCGGGTCGTTGCCGGTGACCGCGAGCAGCGGGCGGCGCGGGTGCATCGCCAGGCCGTGCGCGCTCACGTCGGAGTACTCGATGGCCGGTAGCGCCACCGGTGCGGCGGGGTTCGCCACGTCCCAGACGCCCACCCGGCCGTCGATGCCGGCGGCCACGACGAGGCGGCCGTCCGCGCTGAACAGCACCGACTTGGCCGCGCCGCGTAGCCCGGTGAGGACCGCGAGCGGGGCGGGACGGTAGATGTCGCCGACGTCCCAGAGCCGGACCGTGTAGTCCTCGCTGCCCAGCGCGACCAGCCGCCCGTCGGGGCTGAACGCGGCCGTCGACAGGGCGGCCGGATGCCCGGCGAGGACCGGTCCGGGCACGTCGGTCAGGAGCATCGAGTGGTCGGCGCTGGCCGAGGCGAGCGTACGGCCGTCCGGGCTGAAGGCCAGCGACCAGATCGTGTTGGTGTGGCCGGTCAGCACCGCCACGGGGGCGGGGGAGCGGCGGTCGGCGACGTCCCAGAGCCGTACCGTCGAGTCCCAGCCGGCCGTGGCGACGGTACGCCCGTCGGGGCCGAACGCGACCGCCTGCAACGGCGACACGTGCCCGCTGAGCACCCCGAGCAGCGCCGGTCGCGCGGGGTCGCGGACGTCCCAGAGTCGGGCCAGGTGGTCGTACGAGGCGGTGACGACGGTGGCGCCGTCGGGGCTGAACGCGGCGGACTTGACGTACTGGCCGAAGTCGGCGAAGCGGCTCAACGGCCGGGCCGCGCGCGGGTCGGCGACGTCCCAGAGCCGGGCGCTGTTGTCGTCGCTGGCGCTGAGCAGTCGCCGGCCGTCCCGGCTGAACTCCAGCGTCCAGACGGTGTCCTCGTGGCCGGTCAGCGTCGCCAGCGGGGCCGGCCGGGTCGGCTCGCGGACGTCCCACAGCTTGATCGTGCCGTCCATGCCGGCGGTGGCGAGCACCCGCCCGTCGGGGCTCGGCACCGCCGCGAACAGGGGTTCGACGTGCGCCGGGAAGGCCGCGAGCGGGCGCGGGTCGGCCGGCTCGCTGACGTTCCAGATCCCGACCGAACCGTCGTAGTTGCTGCTGAACAGCAGCCGCCCGTCCGGGCCGTACCGCAGCGACTCCACGTCGTCGGGCTGCCCGGGCAGGGTGGCGAAGACCGTGGGCTGCTGGGGTCGGCTCAGGTCCCAGATCCGGATGGTGCGGTCGTCGCCGCCCGTGGCCACCCAGCGCCCGCCCGGCGCGAACCCGGCCGTGTTGATCTCGTGACCGAGGCGGGTGGCCACCGGGGTGGCGAACGCCCCGAGCAGGCTGCTGCGGGCGTCGGCGGTGGCCACCAGCCGGTACGCGGCGAGGCTGAGCTGCGCGGCCAGCGTCGGGTCGGCCTCGCGCAGCGCGCTCGCGTCGGCGGCGACCTTCTGGGAGAGCGCGATGTTGCGCTGCTCGGTGGCGGTGTTCCGGCTGTGCGCGGCGTACCCGGTCGAGGTGGTGGCGACGACCAGCAGGACGCTGAGCAGCCCGACCAGCTGCCGCAGCCGCCGGGTACGGCGCCGGCCCAGCTCCTGCTCGCGCGCCTCGGCCGCGCTGCTCGCGTCGAGAAACCGCCGTTCCCGGGGGGTCAGCGCGGCCGTGTTGCGGGCCGCCCAGTCGCGGGCGATCGCCAGCCGGGCGCCCCGGTAGAGCGCGCCGGCGTCGCGCTCCAGCCGCTCCCAGGCGTCGGTGGCGTCGGTGAGCTGTCGGCGGGTACGCAGTCCCTCGCGGTCCTCGGCGAGCCAGGTCCGCAGCCGCGGCCAGCACCGGATCAGCGCCTCGTGCGCGATCTCGATGCCCTGCTGGTCGAGCGTGAGCAGCCGGGCGGCGGCGAGCCGCTCCAGCACGACGCCGGCGTCCGGGTCGGTCTCGTCCAGCTCGGCGCGGCGCAGCCGCCGCTTCGTGTCCTCGGTCCCCTCGCCGAGGGCGATCAGGCGCAGGAAGATCTGGCGGGCGAGCAGTCGCTGGCGCTCGTCGAGCGTGCCGTAGACCTGCTCGGCGGTCTTGGCGATCGCGCCGTCGATGCCGCCGGCCAGCTCGTACCCGGCCAGGGTGATGGCGTTGCCGCGGCGGCGGCGCCACGTCTCCAGCAGCGCGTGCGAGAGCAGCGGCAGCACGCCGGCCTGCCCGGTCGCGTCCGCGACCAGCCGGGTGACCAGCGCGGACTCGACCGTGTGCCCCGAGGTGAGCGCGGGCCGCACGATCGCCTGGCGCAGCTCCTCGGCGCTCATCGGCGGTACCGCCATCTGCGCGTCGCGCAGCTGCTCGACCAGCTCCGGGTGGGCGGTGCAGTGCCCGTAGAAGTCGGCGCGGACGCCCAGCACCACCCGGCACCGGCTCCCCTCGGAGCGTACGGCGGCGACCAGCAGCGCCAGGAACCCCGCGCGCTCGGCCGGGTCGGCGCAGAGGGTGAAGACCTCCTCGAACTGGTCGACCACGATCACCAGTTCGGCGTCGGCCGGGTGGCCCACCAGCGCCTGCCGTACGGCCAGGTGCAGCCCGCGCGGGTCGGCCCGGAACTCGGCGGCCAGCGCCCCGGCCGTGGCACCGGTGCGGGCGGCGAGCTGCACCGCGCACTGCTCGACCGGGTGCGCGCCCGGGGTGAAGAGCAGCGCGGGCTCGACCCGCGGCAGCAGGCCGGCCCGCAGCAGCGAGGACTTGCCGGCACCGGAGGCGCCGAAGACCCCGACCAGGCGGGAGCGCCCGAGCCGGGCGGTGAGCTCGTCGACGAGCCGCTGCCGGCCGAAGAACCGGTCCGCGTCGCCGGCCTGGAACGCCGACAGCCCCGCGTACGGCGGCACCGTGGCCGGGTCCGACTCCACCACCGCGCCGGCGGTCGACTCGCCGGCGAGCGCGTACCAGCGGCTCTCCCACTCGTCGGCGTCGCCGTCGCAGGCCCGCACGTACGCCAGCGTCACCGCGAGGCTGGGCAGCTTCCGCCCGCTGGCGGCCTCCGACAGGCTGGCCGCCGAGTAGTGCGCCCGCCGGCCCAGCTCCCGGTACGTCGGTTTGCCCGCCTTCTCGCGCAGCGCCCTCAGGTCGGCCGCGAACCGCAGCAGCTCATCGTCGCCCGTGTCGAGCGGACGTTCGCCACGTGGCACCTGGCACCCCCGTGTGGTCGGTGATAGCTACCGTTCAATCTGCATGGGGCGGCAGGCAACAACAATCGCATTACCGACGAAAGCCGATCATCTCTGGCGGACCCGTCCGATCCGCCGATTGCGCCGACCCGCTCGCGCCGGGCGTCGAGCCTCGGAACACGCCGCGTGACGCGACCCGAAACCCCTTCCCGAGGCCCCGTCCGGCCCGTCCCGGCGTCCCCGGTCCGGCGATCCGGCGTTCCCAGCGCCGGCCGCCCGGCCCGCGCTCGATAAGGTTGCCCAGCACGTGATCTGGAGATACGAGGCCGGAGCGTGGGTATGGCTGGTGGCGACGGTACGAGGACCGGGAGCAGATGATGACGATGGACCCGTCCGAGGACGCGCCGGGCTTCGCGGACCTGGCGCTGCGCGCCGAGCTGCTGAACGCGCTCGCCGGCCTCGGCTACGAGGAGCCGACCTCGATCCAGCGGGAGGCGATCCCGCCGCTGCTGGGCGGGCGTGACCTGCTCGGGCAGGCGGCGACCGGCACCGGCAAGACGGCCGCTTTCGCGCTGCCGGTACTGCAGTCGCTGACCGACGCCGAGCGCGGGCCGGACCCGCTGGCGCTGGTGCTCGTACCAACGCGCGAGCTGGCCGTACAGGTCTCGCAGGCGTTCCACCGCTACGGTCGCGACCTCGGCGTACGCGTCCTGCCGATCTACGGCGGCCAGCCGATCGGGCGGCAGCTGCAGGCGCTGGAGCGCGGGGTTGACGTGGTGGTGGCCACCCCGGGGCGGGCGCTGGACCACATCGGCCGGGGCACCCTGCGCCTGGGCGACGTGCGCACCGTCGTGCTCGACGAGGCGGACGAGATGCTCGACATGGGTTTCACCGAGGACATCGAGGCGATCCTCGACGAGACCCCGCAGGAGCGCCAGACGGTCCTCTTCTCGGCGACCATGCCGCCGCGCATCGACGGCATCGCCCGCCGGCACCTGCGGGACCCGGTCCGCATCGAGATCGGCCGCCCGACGGTGCAGCGGCAGGAGGCGCCGCTGGTCCGGCAGGTCGCCTACGTGGTCGCCCGCAACAGCAAGGCCGCCGCGCTCGGCCGGGTGCTGGACGTGGAGGCCCCCACCGCCGCCATCGTCTTCTGCCGTACCCGGGGCGAGGTGGACGAGCTCACGGAGATCCTGAACGGGCGCGGCTACCGCGCCGAGGCGCTGCACGGCGGGATGAGCCAGGAACAGCGCGACCGGGTGATGGGACGGCTGCGCGGCGGCGTCGCCGAACTGCTCATCGCCACCGACGTGGCGGCGCGCGGGCTGGACGTGGAGCAGCTCACGCACGTGGTCAACTACAACGTACCGCCCGAGCCGGAGTCGTACGTGCACCGCATCGGCCGGGTCGGCCGGGCCGGCCGCGAGGGGGTGGCGATCACCCTCGCCGAACCGCGCGAGCACCGGATGCTCAAGGCGATCGAGCGGGTCACCAAGGAGCGGATCAGCGTCGAGAAGCTCCCGACCGTCGCCGACCTGCGCGCGCGGCGGCTGGAGCTGACCCGGGCGGCGTTGCAGGAGACCCTTCTCGGCGACGACCTGGAGCACTTCCGGGTGGTGGTGGAGACGCTCGCCGACGAGTTCGACATCGTGGACGTGGCCCTGGCCGCCGTGAAGCTGGCGCACGAGGCCGGCGGTGGCCGGATCGACGAGGAGGAGATCCCGGAGGTGCTGCCGGCGGCCCGGCGGGAGCCGACGCGGCGCCGGGACCACGAGCCCGACCGGCGCGACGGGCGGCGCGGTCGCGGCCCGGACGGCGGGGTGACCCGCCTCTTCTTCAGCATCGGCCGCAACGCCGGGGTCCGGCCGCAGGACCTGGTCGGCGCCATCACGGGCGAGTCGCGGCTGAGCGGGCGGGACATCGGAGGCATCGAGATCTCCGACCGGTTCTCGCTGGTGGAGGTCCCCGAGGCCGCCGCGGACGAGGTGATCGCGGCGCTGCGGGCCAGCGCGATCAAGGGACGCAAGGCGACGGTACGGCGCGAGCGCGACCGCCGCCGCCACTAGCTAGGTGATCTAGCTGCCGGCCCGGCGGGGCACGGTGATCGCGCTCCGCCGGGCGATGCCCAGGACGGGCCGGCACTCCTCGACGCCGGTCAGCTCGATGTCGTCTCGGCGGACCCGCTCCCACGCGTCCCGGGGGAGCCGCCACCGCTGGATCCGGGCGGGCTCGCCGCGGCGGGTGTCCCAGTCCGTGCCGTTCGGTTCGTAGCCCAGGGCACGGGAGACGCGGTTGGACGCCTCGTTGTCGACGAAGGCGTCGCTGCCGGCCTCGCGCGCGCCCAGCCCGGCGAAGGCCAGGTGCAGGATCGCCGCCCGCATCTCCTTACCGAGCCCCTGGCCCCGCCTGCCGGGGGCCAGCCACGAGAAGCTGGACACCGTGCCGAACCGCGTGAAGTTGCTGCCCGTCACGTCCTGCATGCCGACCGGTTCGCCGTCGACGACCACGGCGAAGTACAACCGCCACGAATCCGGGCTCACCCGGGCACGGCCGGCCCAGATGCCGCGCAGCCACTGCCATTCGCGTTCCGGGCTGTCGGCGTAGAACGAGATCGGGTCGTCGAACGGCCACGGCTCGGCGTCGGCGACCCCGGCCCGTACGAGCGGCACGAGACGTTCCAGCAGCTCGTCGGAGGCGCCGGCCAGCGTCAGGCGTGGCGTGCGGACCTCGACGTTCAGCGGGGGATAGGTGTGGGGCACGTCCGGACGGTAGCCAGCCGCAGGTGCGGGCGCATCCGGTTATCCCCGGCGGTCTCCGGTACACCATCGCGCCAGCAAACGACGGCGACGGCGACGACGGCGGCGGCGGCGGCGACGGCGACGCCGATCCGCCGGCCCGCGCCGGGCGGGCTACTCGGTCATCCCCACCGCATCGGTCCGGACCCAGCGCATCGTCCAGCCGCCGCCGTCGTCCGGGACCGCGTCGCGCCGGTAGAGGTGGTCGCGCTCGGCCCCGGTCCCGGCGTCGCGCTCGGCGACGACCCACCGTGGCGGCGGGGCGCCGTCCGGCCCGGCCGGCAGGTCCCGGACCGTACCGTCGGCGGGCCCGCCCACGAAGTGGACACCGACCAGCGCCATCCCGACCTCCTTCCCACCGGCCGCGCGTGGCCGGCCGCCGTCGACCCCGCTCGCGCCGTCGACCCGGCCGGCTAGCGCGCCTCGTCGTCCGGCTCGCCCCGACGGTGCCGTCGCGCCTCGTCGTCCGACCGTTCCCGGCGGCGCCGGTGGCGGTGGATCAGCCAGTACAGCGCGATCGCGGCCACCACGGCGGCGGCGAGCAGGGCGCCGGCGAGCCCCAGATGCTCCTCCGCCTGACGCCAGGAGGCACCCGCCGCGTAGCCGATCAGCACCACCGTGGCGGCCCACGCCGCGCCGCCGAGCGCGTTGAAGAGCAGGAAGCGCGGGTAGGGCATCCGGTTCATTCCCGCCAGGGCCGGGACCAGCGCCCGCAGCACTCCGACCCACCTACCCGACAGTACCGCCACCGGACCGTGCCGGGCGACGAACCGCTCCGCCCGCTCCCAGCGCCGCTCGCCGACCCGGCGGCCCAGCCGGCTGCGGCGCAGCGGAGGGCCGATCCGCCGGCCGATCTCGTACCCGACGCTGTCCCCGGCGATGGCGCCGGCCGCGGCGACGACGATCATCGTGACCAGGTCGACCCGGCCGGTCGCGGCGATCGCCCCGCCCAGCAGCAGCGCCGTCTCGCCCGGCAGGAAGAAGCCGACGAAGGCCGCGGACTCCCCGAAGGCGAGGGCGCCCACGAGCAGCAGCGCGGGCCAGCCCGCCAGGCCGGCGAGGAAGTCGGCGAAGGCGCGCAACCGTCCGGCCCGTCAGGCGCGGCCGGTCGCCGGGTACGCGCCGGTGCCCGGCCCGTCCCCCGCCCCCGCTGCAATGAACACCCTGTCATCGTGCCGGGCCGACCCGGGGCACGAGCGGGATTCCGCCTTTCGGGCGTATCGCACGATCCTCCCGGCGGCGCGGCGAAATCGGTAACACACGCTCTATCCATCGATCGTCGCGACGCCCTATGGTCTTGAGCACCGCTCACAGGATGTCGAGCGGGCCTGCTCCGTGCCGGGGGCACGGCCGGCTCGAACACCCGCTGCGTCAGGGCGGAACCCCCGCTACCCGGCGCCGGCCGGACCGGCCCGCGCCGGAGGTTCAAGGAGACCTCGTTGACGATTCCCTGGAGATCCGCCGCCGACGGCGGCCCGCCCGCGCGGCGAGCCTCGGCGGCGCCCCGCCGGCTGGCCGTGTCGCTGGCGGCGGTCCTGGCCGCCGCGCTGTTGCCGGTGCTCGGCAGCGCGGCCCCCGCCGCCGCGGCCCCGGCCGCGCCGAACCGGCCGGGAGACCACTGGACCCGGGTGGACGGTGCCTCGGCCGCCCGGACCGCCCGCCCGGCCGAGATCAGGGCCCGGCGCGCCAGCGCGTACACGCTGGACCGTGCCGGGCTCGCGGCCGACCTGGACCGGGCGCCGGGTGAGCGCTCGGCGGCCCGGACCCGGCCGACCGTGCTGCGGCTGCCCACCCCGGAGGGCGGCTCGCAGCGCTTCGAGCTGGTCGACTCGCCGGTGATGGAGGCGGGGCTCGCCGCCCGGCACCCGGAGATCAGGACGTACGCGGGGCGGGGGCTGGACGATCCGACCGCCACCGTCCGCGCCGACCTCACCCCGCTGGGCTTCCACGCCTCGGTCCGCTCGGCGCGCGGCGTCTGGTACGTCGACCCGTACCACCACGCCGACCAGGGCCGCTACCTCAGCTACTACGGGCAGGACCTCGCGGCGCCGCAGCAGCCGTTCGTGGAGCGGGAGGACGCGCACGAGGCGGACGGGAGCACCGCCGAGCCGGTCGCCGCGGGGCCGCTGGTACGGCTGCGCACCTACCGGCTCGCGCTGGTCACCGACCCGTCGTACGCCAGCTACTTCGGCGCCGAGAACGTGACGGCGGCCAAGGTGACGCTGGTCAACCGGGTGACCCAGGTCTACGAGGACGAGACGGCGATCCGGCTCGTACTGATCAACGACACCGAGCGGACCAACCTGAACACCGCCGCGCAGGCCACCGAGCCGAACGGCCCCTGCGGCGCCGCCGCCTGCTTCACCCCGGCCCAGCTCGCCTCCTGCGGCAGCGGCACACTGTCGCGCAACCAGATCGTGCTCGGGCAGCTCGTGGGCGCCGGCAGCTACGACGTCGGACACATCGCCCTCGGCGTCAACGGCGGCGGGGTGGCCGGGCTCGGCGTGGTCGGCGGCGCCACCAAGGCCCGCGGCTGCACCGGCCTGCCGACCCCGGTCGGTGACTTCTTCGCCGTCGACTACGTGGCGCACGAGATCGGCCACCAGTTCGCCGGCAACCACACCTTCAACGGCACCCAGTACAACTGCTCGGGCGGCAACCGCAGCGCGGCCAACTCGTACGAGCCCGGCAGCGGCTCGTCCATCATGGCGTACGCGGGCATCTGCCAGCAGGACAACCTGCAACCGCACAGCGACCCGTACTGGTCGCAGCGGAGCTACACCGAGATCACCACGTTTGTGAACTCGACCCGACCACTGATCAACGAGGTGCAGACCGTCTCGCTGCGCGGCTTCGACACCGCCGGGAAGTCGTTCCGGCTGCGCTACGGCGGCCAGGAGTCGGCGCCGATCGTCCGGGGCGCCAACTACACCGCCGCCGGGATCAGGGCCGCCATCGAGGCCATCCCCGGCTGGCCGGCCGGCGCCACGGTCACGGTCGCCGGCTTCGGCGGCTCCGGCACGCCCGACGACACCGGTTTCCAGGTCACCTTCTCCGGCGGCGCGGTCGCGGCCGGCAACGTCGAGCCGCTGGCGCTCGCCGCGCCGGACGGGGTGGACGGGTTCGTCGGCGAGACCGTCAAGGGTGGCGCCGTGGACAACGGCGGCTTCGCCGTGACGGAGACCGGCAACCACGCGCCGGTGGTCACCGCGCCCGCGTCGTACACCATCCCGGTGCGTACGCCGTTCGCGCTCACCGGCTCCGCGACCGACGCGGACGGCGACACCGTGACGTACCTCTGGGAGCAGAACGACCGGGGCGGCTCGGCCGGCGGCAGCAGCGCCGGTACCGCGCTGGTCAACAACGTGAAGACCAACGGTCCGCTGTTCCGCCAGTTCGGGGTCGCGGCCGTGGTCAGCCCGACCGACGCCCTGGAGTACCACTCCCCGGGCGAGAACGCGGTGACCACCGACCCGACCCGGGTCTTCCCGGACCCGGCCCAGATCGCCGCGAACAACACCAACGCCAGGACCGGCGGCTGCCCGGCCGCGCCGGCGCCGCCGGCCACCGGCGGGGCGACCAACGTCCCGGCCGACGTGATCGACTGCTACTCCGAGTTCCTGCCGACCGCCGACTGGGTCGGCTTCGACAACAACCGCACCCTGCACTTCCGGCTCACCGCCCGGGACGGGCACCCGGGCGGCGGCGGGGTGGGCAGCGCCGACACCGCCCTGGTCCTCGCCCCGGGCGCCGGCCCGTTCCTGGTGACCTCCCAGGCCGCCGGTGGCATGGTCGAGGGCGGCTCGGCCCAGCCGGTGACCTGGGACGTGGCCGGTACCGACGCCGCGCCGATCGGGGTCGGCGAGGTGAAGATCTCGCTCTCCGTGGACGGGGGAGCGACCTTCCCGTACGTGGTCGCGGAGCGGACCGCCAACGACGGCGCCGAGACCGTGACCCTGCCGAACGTGGGCGCCGCGAAGGCCCGGATCAAGATCGAGGCGGTCGGGAACGTCTTCTTCGACGTCAACGACGCCGACTTCGCCATCCACGCCCGGCCCGAGGTCTCCGTCGACGCCCCGGCGGGCGGCGCGAGCGTGCAGTACAGCGACGCGTTCTCGCCTGACCTCTACGTCCGGGCGACCGACCCGGACGGCAGCGGCGCGGCGCTCACCGCGACCGCGACCGGACTCCCCAGCGGCCTCGCGCTGTCGGCCAAGGAGCCCACCGGGCCGGAGACCGGTCCGGGCACCCGCGTCTGGGCCGTCGTCGGGACCACCCGGGCCGCCCCGGGCGAGTACCCGGTGACGGTCACCGTGACCGACGGCACCGGTACCGCCGGGACCGTCGCGTTCCCGGTCCGGGTGACGCCGGAGGACGCCGAGGTGACGTACACGGGGGACACCCTCGGGTACGCCGACGGCCGCGCCCCCGCGCGGGTGCTGCTGCGGGCGACGGTACGGGACTCGTCGGTGCTCGGTACCGACCCGTTCCCCGGGGACGTCCGCGACGCCACGGTGACCTTCACGGCGGCCGGGCGGACCCTCTGCACCGGCGTGCTCGGGCTGCTCGGCGACGCGGCCACCGCGGCGTCGGCGAGCTGCACGGCGGCGCTGCCGGCCGGCGGCCACGACGTCACGGTCACGGTCGGCGGCGGCTACGCCGTTAGCGCCGCCGCCCGCGTCGAGGTGCTCCGGCCGGCCAGTCGGGCCGCCGTCGGCACGGGCAGCCTCACCGCCACCGGCGCGGCCGGCACCCGACCGGCCGACCCGCGCTCGCGGATCGACTTCGGGCTGCTCGTGGCCGCGTCCCGGGCCGACGATCCCACCGGTACGGTCAGCGTCACGTACTCCTCGGCCGGGCGGCGGTACCAGATCCGCACGACCGGGCTCGACTCGTTCGCCGTCTCGGGACGCCCCGGCTCCGGCGGCCTTGAGCTGCGCGGCCGGGCCACGCTGGTCGACGTGACCAGCGCGGCCCGCCCGGTCACCGTGGCCAGCGGGCTGACGCTGCGGCTGACCGGTACCGACCGGGGACTGCTCCGGCCCGGTGACACCCTCGGGGTGACCCTCACCGACGGCGAGCGGCTGGTCTTCTCGTCGAACTGGACCGGCACGCGTACCGCCGAGTCGCGTCTGGCGAGCGGAACGCTCCTGATCCAGTGAGGACGGTCCCGGCCGGTGCCCCGCCCGTCGCGGCGCGGGGCACCGGCCGGGACACGCCATCCGATCCAGCCCGCCCTCGGCGGAAGGGCGGACGCACCGTTCAGAGAGCGGCGATCGATGCGGGCGCTCGTTCCTGTCGAGCGAGCGCCCGGATCACGGCCAATGGCCCGTGCCGCCATGCCGCGATGCGGCTGAGCAACTGAATCGTCGCCTCCGTCGCGGCCTGCGGCATCGGCGGCGTGGGTATGCCCAGGCTGACCGCCAGATCGTCGGCGTGCACGACCAGTTCCATCACGCGCGTCAGCAGGAAGTCGTCCACGGTCAGACCCCAGTTGCCGAGGTCGACGATGCGATCCGCCGGTTGCGCCGGCACGGCGGCCCGCAGCTCGCGCAGCGCGGCGTCGACGTCGTCGGCGAGTCTTTCGGGAGTCGTCGCCGTGGCGGCCTGCTCGCTGCGGTGCCGGATCTCGATGTTGTCAGCGCTGTCGGTGCCCGAGGTTACCCACCCGTTACCGGTGAAGTGATCGAGTACCGAGATCGCGGAACCACCCGGTGTTGCGGCGAGATAGCTCGCGGTGTTGGTGATCTGGTTCGCCAGGTGACGGGCAAGGCCGCTGGTCGAGAAGTCAGGCAGGGCGCTGGGCTCGGACCATCGTTCGGCCAACGCCGGCTGGCGCAGCAGGCCCACGGCGGCCTCGGCGGATTCCAGGAACGCCGCTCGAATCATCCCCGCAGTCTAGGAACCCCTACTCGATGAGTGTTTGGGCCGCCGCCGGCGCAGCAGTGGTTCCGGGACGCGCTGGCCAACGACGACGATCCGGAGTGGGACGACACGGAGCACCGCAGCCTGCCCTCGGAGACCGAGCTGGTCTCCGAGGGGGTCCGGACGACCTACTAGCAGGAGCTACACGCAGGCGAGCTGTACCGGGACCTTCGCGTAGACCTCGCTGCCCGCGGGCAGGGTGGGGATCTGGCCGGCGCCGTCCGGGTTGCCACCGGTCCAGAAGTCCGGCTCCCCGATCCGCCGGGCCAGCCGGTCGGCCGCCGCGGGCGGTACCAGCGCCACCACCGCGTAGCGCAGTCCCATCTCCAGGTCGGCGGCCTCGCCCTTGCGGCCGAAGACCACCCCGTACGCCACCCAGGCCCCGTCGGTGCGCGGAATCGGCTTCTCGTACGGGTAGTACTGCTCGGTGCCGCCGCCGGTCACGAAGATCCAGAGCTTGCGCGGGTCGCCCGGCCAGTGGTCGCGCCCGGCGAGTTCCATCTGGTGGCTGACCGGCAGCGGCATGCGCGACGCGCGGTACGTGTCGACGTTGATCCGGCGTGGGCCGCAGTTGGCGTTCGGGCTCGGGAACGGCGGCGGGGCCGACGCGTCCGCCGTGGCGCCCGCCGAGGAAGCCGAGCCGGCGGGCAGTTCGGGGGTCGCGCCGGTGCCGGTGCTCGTACCGCCGCCCCGGTCGTCGTCCCCGGCCGCGCCGATCCGTTCCACCAACGGCGTCAGGCCCGCCGCGAGGAGGGTGGCGACGGCGCCCAGCACGCCCAGCCAGATCTGCAACCGCCGGCCGTCCGGCGTCCGGCCCGGTTGCCCGGCGGTACGCGGCAGGCCGCGCTGCGAGACGACGAACGCGACCGCCGCGATCACCAGGCCCAGCCCGACGGCCGCCAGCAGGCCGGTCACCCCGGGCGTCAGGTAGCCGACGACCGCGGCGACCACGACGGCGACGAGCACGAGGATCGCCAGCGGGACGGTCGGGCGCCGCCCGGTCGCCCCGGTCCGTGCCGAACCGTGCCGCGCCGGGTCCGGGCGACGCCGGGTTTCGTTCCCGGGTGGAGGATGCCCCGCGTGCCGATCCGCCGGGCCGGGTGACTGCGTTCCGTCGTCGAAGTCCCACACAGCGTTCACCTTCGGGCCACGGCTGCGGCGTCCACAATCGAGCGAACAGCCGCCGGTGCCGCGCTGATCCGGGCGTCCGGTGGAGCCGACCGGACAGCCGGGTCGGCCGCGAGACGCGTGGGCCCCTTGCCGGCACGCCGGCAAGGGGCCCCTCGTCGGGCGGCTCAGCGGCGGCTGCCGGCCATGGCCGGTGCGGCGACGAAGTTGAGGATCGCCTTGTTGACGTCCTCGGCGTGGGTCCACGGGATGGCGTGCGGCGCGCCCTTGAGGGTCACCAGCTCGCTGTTGGGCAGCATCGCCTGCATCCGCGGGGCGGTCGCCGGGTACGGCAGCACGTTGTCGGCGTCACCGTGGATGATCAGTACGGGGACGTCGACCCGCGGCACGTCGGCCCGGAAGTCGGTCATCCAGGTGCTGATGCAGTCGATCGTGGCCTTCGGGGCGGCGCTGACCGCGAGGTTCCAGTTGGCCCGGAACACCTCCTCGCTGACCAGCTTCCCCTTGTTCTGCTCATAGTTGTAGAAGTTGTTGAAGAAGGCCGTGGTGAAGGCGTACCGGTCGGCCATCGCCTGCCTCGTGAACCCGTCGAAGATGCTCTGGTCCAGACCCTCCGGATTGTCGGCGGTCTTCACCAGCATCGGCGGGAGCGCGCTGATCAGGACCGCCCGGGCCACCCGGTCCGAGCCGGCCCGCGCGATGTACCGGGTGATCTCACCGGTTCCCATCGAGTGCCCGATGAGGATGGCGTCCCGTAGGTCCAGCTCGTTCATGAGGATCTCAAGGTCGGTGGCGAACGTGTCGTACTCGTACCCGATGCCCGGATGGCTCGACTTGCCGAACCCGCGCCGGTCGTACGCGATGCAACGGAATCCGGCCGAGACCAGCGCCGGCATCTGCTTCTCCCAGGCGTTGCTCGCCAGGGGGTACCCGTGAATGAGGACGACCGGCCGTCCCGATCCGTGGTCCTCGTAGTACAGGTCGATCGGCGCGGAGTTTTCCATCCCAACGGTGATGTAAGGCATGCGAGGTTTCCTTCCGGACGGGCATGCTGCACGTGTCGGCTACGGCTTGACCGCCGCTGCCGCCCGCGTTCCCGCCACACCGGGCGTTATGCCTGCCGCCGGTCCCGGCCCGTCGGGCCGCCCCGTGGGCCGGGCCGTCCCGCGCGCCCGGCCCGTCGCGTGGGTCACTCAGACGTCCCGCCGCAGGATGAGCGCCCCGGCGGCGAGCGCGAAGACCGCCGTGTAGACCGCGAGCAGGAGCGCGGCCGGCCCGGCGTCGAGCGTGGTGAGCACGCCCGGCGTACCGTCGTCGGCGAAGGCGGTCGCGCCGAGCCCGCCGGCGAGCGAGCCGGCCGCCGTACCGGGCAGCACGTCGGCCACCGGCGCCACGGCTCCCAGCACGTTCGCGACCCCGCGCAGCAGGTTCTCGACCGCCAGTGCCCAGACCAGGCCGAGACCGACGGCGAGGGCCGGACCCCGGGCGAGCGTGCCGGCCAGGACCCCGGCGGCGGTCCACATGGCGTAGATGAGCAGGGCCGCGCCGTACGCCCGCGCGACGTCGGCGGCCGGTGGCCAGTGCGGCGCCTGGGACTCCAGGACGGAGACGAGCAGGGCGGCCCCGAAGTTGACCAGGAAGACGGCCGTGACGAGGGTGACGACCACCGTGGCGAGGGCGGCCAGCGTTCCGCCGTAGGCCGAGGCCCGGCCGGGCCCCTGGGTGAGGACGGTCTTCCAGGTACCCCAGCCGTAGCCGCCGCCGATCGTCAGCGCGCCGAGCAGCAGCAGGATCGCGCCGCCGAACAGGGGCATCCCCGCCAGTGTGGTCTCCGGTACGCCTCCCGGTAGCAGGCCGTGCAGTATCTGGTCGGGTGGCGTCCGCTCGTTCACCTCCGAGCCGCTGCCGGAGCGGTAGCCGAGGTAGTTGAAGACGTAACCGAACAACAGGTCGAGCAGCATGCCGACGCCCAGCATCACCCAGAGCGCCGGCCACCGGCGCAGCCGGAGCAGCTCGGCCCGGGCGCTGGCGAGCAGGGGTACCCGCGCCGCGCTCATCGGGTCACCAACCCCGCGCCGTCGCGGGCGGAGCGAGGGGAGGCCGGGTCGGCGCCGGGCGGTCCGGCGCGGCCCGCCGCCCTGGTCAGTTCGAAGAAGACCTCCTCAAGGGTGCGTTCCCGGGCACGGAGTTCGTGCAGCCGGACCCCGGCCTCGACGAGCGCCCGCGCCAGCTCCGGGGCGAGCCCCGGATCGGCGTCGATCCGCATCCCGCCGTCGGCGTCGGGCGTCACCGCGGACTCGCCCGCGACGCGCCCGGCCACCGCCAGGGCGGCGTCGACGGGCGTGGCGCGTACGTGCAGCGAGGCGGCGCCGCGCAGGTCGGCGATCCGGCTCTCCGCGATCAGCCGGCCCTGCGAGATCACTCCCACCCGGTCGCAGGTCTCCTGCACCTCGCCGAGCAGGTGGCTGGAGAGCAGCACCGTCTGCCCGTCGGCGGCGAGGTCGGCGAGGAGCCGGCGCATGTCGGCCACGCCCCCGGGGTCCAGCCCGTTCGTGGGCTCGTCGAGCACCAGCAGCTCCGGGTCGCCGAGCAGCGCCGCCGCCACCCCCAGCCGCTGCTTCGTTCCCAGCGAGTAGGAGCGGAACGCGTTGCCGGCCCGGGCGGTCAGCCCCACCCGGTCGAGCGCCCGCTCGGCCGCGTCGTCCGCCAGCCCGTGGTAGCGGGCCATCACCCGCAGGTTGTCCCGGCCCGAGAGGTACGGGTAGAAGCCCGGGTTCTCGATGAGGGCGCCGGTGCGGGCCACGGCCGCCGGGTCGCCGGCCCGCCGCCCGAGCACGCGCGCGGAGCCGCCGGTCGGCCGGACCAGGCCGAGCAGCATGCGCAGGGTGGTGGTCTTGCCCGCCCCGTTGGGGCCGAGGAAGCCGTACACCTCTCCCCGGCGGACGGCCAGGCTGACGTCGTCGACGGCGACCCGCGGCCCGTACCGCTTGGTCAGCCCCGTGGTGCTCACGACTGTTTCGGTCATGCCGGCAGCGTCGCAGCCGGCACGGCCGCCGCGCGCCAGCCGTGGACCGGCTTCCGGGTACGAAGATTCGCGTACGTGGGCTGCGCATAGCGGTCGATGTACCGCGCCGACGCCGCCGCCTATCCTCGGCACCACCGTGGGGCGGATTCGGGCGCCACGGTTGGTGCGGGAGGTGGACGGGTGCGGTCCGAGCGGCTGAGACGTGGCGGGGACATCGCCTGGCCCGTGCTGCTGGTCCTGGTTCCGGGGCTGCTCGGCACCGGTCGGGCCGGTGCGGACGAGACCGGCTGGACCAGGGCACCCGACGCGCTCGCGTACGCGCTGGTGGTCCTCGCGGCGTTCGGCGCGGCGTGGCTGCACCGGCGTCCCGGCGTGACGCTGGGCTGCGTCGCCGTGGCGATCGTGGGCTATCTGTCGCTCGGGTACCCGGTCGGGCCGGTGCTCGTCGGGGTCCCCGTCGCCGCGGCCGGTACGGCCCTCGGCTGGTCGCCGCGCCGGGTGATCGTGGCCAACGGCGGCTTCGGGCTGGCGCTGCTGCTGGCCGGTGCCCTGCGGTTCGCCGACGAGCTGACGGCCGGCCGGCGCGGCGACCTCCTGGACTGGCTGTTCGTCTCGGGCGCCCTGGTGGTCGTCCCCACCGCCGTCGGGGTGGCGGTGCGGGGCCGGCGCGAGGCGGACGCCCGGGTACGCGCCGAGCGGGCGCGGCGGGCGACGGCGGAGGAGCGGCTGCGGATGGCGCAGGAACTGCACGACTCGGTGGGACACGGCCTCGCGGTGATCGCCATGCAGGCCGGGGTGGCGCTGTACGTGCTGGAGCGCGCGCCGGACCGGGCCCGGGCGTCGCTGGAGGCGATCCAGGCCGCGAGCCGGGACGCCCTGCACGGGATGCGCGTCCAGCTCGGACTGTGGCGCGACCCGGACGGCGCGGACGGCCCCCGGCGACCGGCGCCCGGTCTCGCCGACGTCGAGGTGCTCCTGGACCGGATCCGGGGCGGTGGCGTGGCGGTCGCCGCCGAGCTGCGCGCGGGTGAGCTGCCGCCGGAGGTCGACGTGGTGGCGTACCGGCTGTTGCAGGAGTCGTTGACCAACGTGCTGCGGTACGCGGGCCCGACCCGCGCCCAGGTGCGGGCGGTACGGGAGGGCGACGACCTCGTGCTCCAGGTGACGGACGAGGGCCCGGCGCCGGGGGCCGGGCCGGGTCCGGCCGGCGACGGCGGCTCGGGCAGCGGCATCGCCGGCATGCGGGCGCGGACCGAGGCACTCGGCGGCGAGTTCCACGCTGGTCCGCGCCCCGGGGGCGGCTTCGCGGTCCGGGCCCGGCTGCCGTTGGCGGGCCGGGTCGAGCGCACCGACGTACCGGGCTCGGTGGCATGATCCGCGTCGTGGTCGTCGACGACCAGGCCCTGGTCCGGATGGGACTGCGCACGCTGCTGGAGAGCGCGGAGGACACCGAGCTGGTGGGCGAGGCCGCCGACGGGCGGGCCGGGGTGGCGCTGGTCCGCCGCACGGTGCCCGACGTGGTGCTGATGGACGTCCGGATGCCGGTCCTCGACGGGCTGGCCGCGCTCCGGGAGATCACCGCGGACCCGGCCCTGGCCGGGGTCCGGATCGTGATGCTCACGACGTTCGAGCTGGACGAGTACGTCTTCGGCGCGCTGCGCGACGGCGCCAGCGGCTTCGTCCTCAAGGACTCCCCGCCGGACGAACTGCTGCGGGCGGTACGGGTGGTCGCGGACGGCGCCTCGCTGCTCTCGCCGTCGGTGACCCGCCGGGTCATCGCGCAGTTCAGCGCCCGGTCGACGCCGTCCGGTGCCGCCCGGCCCGAACTGGCCCGGCTCACCGAGCGGGAACGGGAGATCGTGGCCTGGGTCTCCACCGGACGCTCGAACGACGAGATCGCCGCCGAGCTGGTGGTGAGTCCGGCGACGGTCCGCACCCACGTGGGGCGGGCGATGGTGAAGCTGGGCGCCCGGGACCGGGCCCAGCTGGTCGTCTTCGCCGTCCAGTCCGGGCTCACCGTGCCGGACGCCGGTCGGGGCTGAGCCCCCGGGCCCGAACACCCGTCACCGGCGGAGTCCAGCGTTCGCGGGGCGGGTCAGCTCGGCCAGGAACGCGTCGATCGCGGGGCGCAGCGGCCCGGCGCCCCGCGCCCGGGTGACCGCGAAGATGCGCCGCTCGGTCACCGGCTCGACGAGCGGCTCGACGTGCACGCCGGCCGGTACGTCGCGCAGCGCCAGCCCCGGTACGAGCGCGGCGCCGAGGCCGGCGGCGACCAGGTCGAGCGTGAGCGTGAAGTCGATCGCGCGGTGCCGCACGTCCGGCTCGAACCCGGCGAGCCGGCAGGCGTGCAGCGTGGACCGCAGGCAGGGAGTCCCCTCGGCGCTGGCGATCCACGGTACGTCGCGCAGGTCGCCGAGGCGCCCGGTGCGGCTGCCCCAGTCGGTCGGCGTGATCACGTGCATCGGGTCCGTGGCGATCGGGTGCCGGTCCAGGTCGGCCGCGAGGGGCGTGGGGACGTGGTCGTACTCCTGCAGCACCACCACGTCCAGCGTGCCGGAGCGCAGGTCCAGCCGGCTCTGCTGGTCCTCGGCCTCGGTGATCCGTACGTCGAGGTCGGGGTGGGCCGCCATGGCCCGGGCGGCGGCGGGCGCGACGATGGCGCCGGCGGCCGACGGGAAGGCGCCGACGCGTACGCTGCCCCCGACCTCCTGCCGTAGCGCCGCGAGCCCGGCGACGGCCTGTTCGACCGCGCCGAGGATGGCCCGGGCGTGCGCGGCGAGCACCTCCCCGGCCGGGGTGAGCACGACCCCCCGGCCGGCCCGTTCCAGCAGCTCGCTGCGGGTTTCCCGGGCCAGTTGCACGAGCTGCTGGGAGACGGCGGACGGGGTGACGTGCAGCGCCTCGGCCGCGGCGGTCACCCCGCCGCGCAGGGCCACCTCGTGCAGTACGCGAAGCCGGCGCAGGTCGAGATCCATGAAGCAAAGCTACAGCAACGGTTAAGAACATTGAACTTGTCCTAAACCATCGGCTCCCGCACGGTAGAGCCCATGAAACTGTCCCACCGCCTCCAGGCCCTGCTCGTCGCCGCCATCTGGGGCGTCAACTTCGTCGTCATCGAGATCGGCCTGCGCGACCTGCCGCCGCTGGTGCTGACCGCGCTGCGCTTCCTCGTGGTCGCCGTGCCGCTGGTGTTCCTGGTGCCGCGACCGACCGCGCGGGCGCGTTACGTCGTGGCGTACGGGCTGCTGCTCGGTGTCTTCAAGTTCGGCGTGCTCTTCACCGCGATGGGCCTGGGCATGGGGGCCGGCCTCGCCTCGCTGGTGCTCCAGGCGCAGGCCCTCTTCTCGGTGCTGCTCGCGACGGCGGTGCTGCGCGAGCGCCCGTCCGGCCACCAGCTGGCCGGGGTGCTCGTGGGCAGTGCCGGTATCGCCCTGCTGGCCGTCGGCGGTGGCGGCCGCAGCACCGTCGCCGGCTTCGCCCTCACCCTCTTCGCCGCCGCGAGCTGGGCGGTCGCCAACGTGGTCGTACGGGCCAGCGGCGAGACCCGCCCGATCTCGCTGCTCGTCTGGTCCAGCCTGGTACCGCCCGTCCCGCTGCTCGGCCTCGCCGGCCTGGTCGACGGCCCCCGTACCGTCCTCGACGCGGTCACCGGGCTGCCGGTGCGCGGGATGCTCGCCGTGGCCTTCGTCGGGTACGTCTCCACGCTGCTCGGGTTCGGCCTCTGGAACCGGCTGATCGGGCACTACTCGGTGGCCCGGGTGGCCCCGTTCAGCCTGCTCGTACCGGTCTTCGGCCTCACCGCCGCGTGGCTGCTGCTCGACGAGGCGATGACCGTACGCGAACTCGTGGCCGCCGCGGTGGTCCTCGCCGGGCTCGCAATGGTGGTACGCCGCCCGAAGCCGGCGGCGCGGGTCGAGCCGCCCGGGTCGCCGGCGAGGGCGGGCACGCCGGCGGCGACTCGCTCCTGAGAGGGAGGCGGCCACCGCCGTGGGGACCGGATACTGGGGCGGTGCGCGAGCGGTGGCAGCGGTGTGTCGAGTGGGGACGGGCCCGGCCGCCCCTCGCCGTGGACGCGCTGATCGCGCTCGCCTGCTACCTGATCCTGGTCATCAACGGCACCGTGGACGGTTGCAGGTGGTGGGTCTTCCTGCTCGCCGGCGCCAACGCGCTGCCGCTGCTCTGGCGCCGGCGGTACCCGTTCACGGTGACCGCGGTCGCCGGCGCCGGCACCGTCTGGCTGGCGCTCACCCACACTCTCGGGCCGGTGCCCGCGCCGCAGTTCGTCGCCACCTACACCTTCGCGGCGCTGAGCCCCGCGGCGCACCGGCTCGTGCTGGTGTGCGGCACGGTCCTCGGCATGGTCGTCTCGGCGGTGCCGAAGGAGGCGGTGCTCGGCGTCGGCCCGGTCGGCATCGGGCTGGCCGCCGCCTACGCCCTGGGCACCAGCGCCCGGGCGCGGCGTGACCGGATCGCCATGCTGGAGGAGCGGTCCCGCCGCCTGGTCGAGGAGCAGCGGCTGGTCGCCGGCCGGGAACGGGAGCGGATCGCGCGCGAGATGCACGACATCATCGCGCACTCGATGAGCCTGGTCGCGGTGCAGGCCGAGGCGGGCCCGCTCGTCGTGCGCAGCGACCCGGCGCGGGCCGAGGAGGTCTTCGCCACCATCTCGGCCACCGCCCGGGAGACGCTGGTCCAGCTGCGCCGGGTGCTCGGGGTGCTGCGGTACGACGGGCCGGAGCGGGCGCCCCTGCCGGACCTCGACGCCGTACCGCCGCTGGTCGCCAACGCGCGCCGGGCGGGCCTGGTGGCCACGCTGGAGGAGCACGGGCAGCGCCGGAGGATGCCGCCCGACCTGGGCGTCACCGCGTACCGGATCGTGCAGGAGTCGCTGACCAACACGGTCCGGCACTCCGGCGCCGAGCGGGTCCGGGTCCGGCTGGACTGGCACGACGCCGCCCTGCGCCTGGAGATCAGCGACGACGGGCGGGGCCCGCGCGGCGCCGGGGCGGGCGGGCACGGTCTGATCGGCATGCGCGAACGGGTCACGGCCGCCGGGGGCGACCTGACCACGGGCGCGGGGCCCGACGGGACGGGCTTCCGGGTCACCGCCACGCTCCCGCTGCCCCGATGAGCCCCGTGGCCCCGGCGGAGGAGGTGGGCGTGCCCGGACAGCGGCGGTTGCGCGTGCTCGTCGCGGACGACCAGGCGCTGGTACGCGACGGCTTCGGCATGATCCTCGCGGCCCAGCCGGACATCGCGGTGGTGGGCGAGGCGGCCGACGGCGCCGAGGCGATCCGGCGTACCCGGGAACTCGCCCCCGACGTGGTGCTCATGGACATCCGGATGCCCCACGTCGACGGCCTCGCCGCCACCGCGCGCATCTGCGCCGAGACGCCGGCCCGGGTGCTCGTGCTGACCACCTTCGACCTGGACGAGTACGTCTACGACGCGCTCCGCGCCGGTGCCAGCGGCTTCCTGCTCAAGGACATGCGCCGGGAGGAGTTGGTCAACGCGGTACGGGTGGTCGCCGCCGGCGAGGCGCTGCTGGCGCCCACGGTGACCCGCCGGCTCATCGCCGACGTGGTGTCCCGGAGCCGCCCGGCACCGCCCGGCGGCTCCGGGGCCGAGCGGCTGGCGGCGCTGACCGCGCGGGAGACCGAGATCCTGCGCCAGGTCGCCCGGGGCCTGTCCAACCTGGAGATCGCCGGGGAGCTCTTCGTCACCGAGCACACCGTCAAGACGCACGTGAGCAACCTGCTCGGCAAGCTGGGGCTGCGCGACCGGGTGCAGGCGGTGGTGCTGGCGTACGAGTCCGGGCTGGTGGTACCGGGCACGGCGGGCTGACGAGCAGCCGGTGGTGCCGCGCTTGATGCGGCGCGTGCTGCTCCTCTATCTTCGTGGAGAAGTCTCCAGATACTTTAGTGGAGATATCTCCGGATGGCCAGGAGGCGGTGGTACGGTGCGCTCGGACGCCCGCGAGAATCGAGCCCGTATCCTGGCGGCCGCACGCCAGGCCTTCGCCGAGGACGGCGACGCCTCGATGAACCAGATAGCCCAGCGCGCCGGCGTGGGCGCCGGCACCCTCTACCGCAACTACCCGTCACGGGAGGCGCTGGTCCTCGCCATCTACCAGGACGAGGTCGATCGGCTCATCGGCTCGGTGCCCGAGCTCCTGGCCACGACGACGCCGCTGGAGGCGCTGCGGCGCTGGACCACCGACCTCGTCGGAGCGATGCGCAAGAAGCATGGCCTCGGCGACGCGCTCAGCCCCGGCGCGCACAAGTCGATCACCGAACGGACCTACGGCCCGGTCATCGAGGCGATCACCCAGCTGCTCGACGCCGGCAAGCGCGACGGCACCATCCGCGCCGACGCCGACCCCGGCGACTTCCTCCAGCTCACCGGCGCCCTCTGGCGGGCCGCCTCCGGGGAGAACGACCGCTCGCAGCCCATGCTCGCGCTGATCCTGGACGGACTCGGCACGCGCCGGTAGCACCCCGTCGCGCCTTCCGGCGCCCTGGTCGGGTGCGCCGAACGTCGTCCGCTCCGGTGCCGCGGGGCCTGGAGGGGTCGTGTGGCGGAGGTGAGACGTGGTCGCGCCATTTTCGGAGATGTCTCCACTTATTCTTGATTAAGTGGAGACGTCTCCACTACCGTGGGGTGCGACGACGAGCCGAGCTGGGAGGCCGGATGGCAGACGTATTGGTGACCGGCGGGTCAGGCTATCTCGGCAGCCGGTGCGTGCTGGCCGCGCCGTACCAGAGGTCCAAGACCCTCGCCGAACGCCTGCTCGGCTGGCGGGCCCGGCCGATCGAGGAGACCATCGTCGACACCGCCGAGAGCCTGCTCGCGCTGCGGAACTGACCAGGAGCGTCCCGCCCGCCCGGCCAGACGGGGCTCGGGCCCGTGCAGCGCCGCGACCGCGCCGCGCGACGCGGTCGGCCCGGCGCTCCGGCGCGACGCGAACCGAAATTGGGTACGGCTCTCACCGCCGAGGGGGAGCCGGGCGAGGGCAGCACCCTCCCGGGGGTGAGCGGAATCCCGATCGTCGTGGCGAGGCGGCGAAGGCGCCCCGGAGCCGACGATCGGCGGGTCCCGTGCAGCCACTCGCCAGCGGAGGACCGTCATGTTGGGTGCCGTCGCCCGCTTCGCCATCCGGCGACCCGTCGTCGTCATCGTGCTCTGGATCGCCGTCGTGGCCGGCGGCTTCACCGTCGGCGCCGGGGTCTTCGGCCGCCTCGTACCGGAGGTCGGCACCGTGCCGGGCAGCGAGTCGCAGACCGCGCTGCGCCGGCTCGCCGAGGCGGGCGACGAACCAGTACGCCTCACCGCGCTCGTCCAGGGCGCGCCCGCCGACGACCCGGCGGTACGCGGCAGCGTCGCGGCGGCCGTCGCCGACGTGCGCGCCATCGCCGGGGTCGAACGGGTCGCCGAGCCGGTCCCGTCCACCGCCACGGGCGAGGCGCTGCTGGTGGAGGTGCTGCTGCGCCCCGGCGACGGGGCGGAGGCCAGCGCCGGGTCCGTCGCCGAGCGGCTGCGCCGGATCGACGCGCCGGAGGTGGTCGTCGCCGGCGGCCCGCTGTCGGACGCCGAGTTCACCGGCCAGGCCCGGCGCGACGTGGTACGCGCCGAGACGTTCAGCCTCCCGGTGGTGCTGATCCTGCTGCTGCTCGTCTTCGGCGGGCTGGTCGCCGCCGGCCTGCCGCTGCTCGTCGGCGTGGTCGGCATCGGCGCCACCCTCGGCATCCTGTACGGCTTCAGCCTCGTCTCGGACGTCTCCGTCTACGCCATCCAGGTCACCACGATGCTCTCGGTCGGGCTGGCGGTCGACTACGCGCTGCTGCTGGTGAGCCGGTTCCGCGAGGAGCGGCTCGGCGCCGGGGACGTACCGGCCGCGGTCGCGGGCGCGGTCAGCAGCGCCGGCCGTACCGTCCTCTTCGCCGGCCTGACCGTGGCCGTCGCGCTCGCCGGCCTGCTCGTCTTCCCCGACCCGTTCCTGCGCTCGATGGGGCTGGCCGGCGCGGCGGTGGTCGCCGTCAACATGGTCGCGGCGCTGACCCTGCTGCCGGCACTGCTGGCGCTGGTCGGGCACCGGATCCCGGCCGCCGCCCCGCGCGGCCAGCGGGGGCTGTTCAGCCGGGTGGCCGGCGCCGTCCAGCGCCGGCCGGTGCTCACCCTGGTCGCCACGGCCGGCGCCCTGACCGCCCTGGCGGTACCGGTGCTGGACCTGCGGCTCGGCGCCGGGGATCCGCGGCTGCTGCCGCCGGCCACCCAGACCCGGCAGCTCTGGGAGGCGCTGGGTACCCACTTCCCGGAGCGGACCGCGCCCGGCGACATCCTCGTGGTGGCGTCGACCCCGGCCGGAGATCCCGAGCTGGGCCGGCTGCGCGAGCGGGTGGCCGGCGTGCCGGGCGTGGTCCGGGTGGAGGTCACCCCGGTCGGGCCCGGTACGACGCTGCTGCGGGCGACCCCGCGCGAGGCGGCCCCGGAGCCCGCCACCGCCGACGCGGTCGCCCGGATCCGCGCCCTGCCCGCGCCGTTCGAGGTGGCCGTGGGTGGCGACGCCGCCCGGCTCGCCGACTACCGCGGCATGCTCGGCGACCGGGCGCCGTGGGCGGCGCTGGTGGTGGTACTCGCCACGCTGCTGCTGCTCTTCGCGTTCACCGGTTCGGTGCTGCTGCCGGTGAAGGCGGTGCTGACCAACGTGCTCAGCCTCGGTGCGGCGCTCGGCGCGGTGGTCTGGGTCTTCCAGCAGGGTCACCTCGCCGGCCTCTTCGGCACGGTACGGCTCGACTACACCAACCTCACGGTGCCCGTACTGGTCGCCGCGATCGCGTTCGGGCTCTCGGTCGACTACGAGGTCTTCCTGCTCTCGCGGATCCGGGAGCGCGTCCGTGCCGGCGCCGACCCGCAGCGGGCCGTCGCGGAGGGGTTGCAACGGACCGGTGCGATCGTGACCTCGGCGGCGCTGCTGCTCGCCGTGGTCTTCGCCGGCTTCCTGATCGGCGGGTTCGCGCCGATCAAGCAGATCGGCCTGGGGCTGGTGCTGGCCGTCGCGCTGGACGCGACCATCGTGCGGATGCTGCTGGTGCCGGCGACCATGACGCTGCTCGGCCGGTACAACTGGTGGGCGCCGAGCCCGCTGCGCCGGCTGCACGCCCGGCTCCGCCTGGAGGAGGAGCCGGCCCGGCGGCACACCGCGCGGCCCGGCATCGCCGAGCCGGCCGTGGCGGGGCCCGCCGAGGGGGCGGTGTCGCGGCGTCCCGCAGGGCGGTGAACGGCCCGTCGAGCAGGTGGACGACTCGACGCCTGGGTGCTTCCGCACCTCTGCGTCGGCCCGCGCCGCCGGTCCGGACGGCGGCGATCCGGCCCGAGTCCGGGAGGCGACAACTGTGCTGACTTGATTACTCTCCGTTAATAGCGTGAGTTCTCCCGGAACGCGTGCGCGGGGACCGTCGCCGCCGCCGACGCCGAGGAGGAGGAAGTGCCATGCCTGCCCGTACCCTGTCGTGTCTCGCCACGGCCATCACCCTGGCCGCCACGCTGGTGGTGGCCGCCGGACCGGCGCATGCCGCGCCGCCGGTCGCCTGCGGCGACACCGTCACCGCCGACGTCGTTCTCACCGCGGACCTCACCTGCCCTGGAGACGGGCTCAGCATCGGCGCGGACGGGGTGACGGTCGACCTGAACGGTCACACCATCTCCGGCTCGGCCACGGGTACCGGGATCCAGGCCGTCGAGGTAGACGACCTGCGCGTGCGCGACGGCGTGATCCGGGGCTTCACGATCGGGGTCCTGCTGGAGAACGTCGGGGACGCGGAACTACACGGCCTGCGGCTACTCGACAACGGGGGCGGCACCGGAGGGGCGCGCGCCCGGGCGGGAGTCTTCGCCGACCGGGTCACCCGACTGCTGATCCAGGGCGGGCGGATCGTCGCGCACCCCGGCACTCCGACGGCGCCCGCCTTCGCGATCCGGACCGAGGTGGCGAACGACCTGGTGATTCGGGGCGTCGACCTGACCGGGCGAAGTACGCTCGCGATCAACACCGAGGCGCCCCGGGTGATCGGCAACACCGTCCGGGACGGCGGTCTGAGTCTGTCCGAGTCGAACGGCGCGGTCGTCCGGGGAAACATCTTCCTCCGGGCCGGAATCTGGGTTTCCGAGTGCGCCGGGGTGAGGATCCTCCAGAACGTCCTGACCGGCGGCCGGGGCATCGACATCGGGATCGCCTCGGACACGGTGGTCCGCGGCAACCTCGTCCGGAACGCGCAGTACGGGGTCATCACCGACGTCGTGACGTCCGGGCTGCGGGTGGAGGAAAACACCTTCACGGGCAACGGCTACGGAGTGCGCGCCGACGTGGGGTCGCTCAGCGAACTCGACGGCCTGTTGGTCCGAGGGAACCGTATGGTCGGCAACGAGCAGGCCGGGATGTTCCTGGAGGCGGAGGCCAGCACCGGCGCGCCGGCCCGGATCCTCATCTCCGGTAACCAGTTCGTCCGCAACGGGCACGCGTCCACGGGCACGGACTCCGCCGGGCGCCGGATCGACGACGGGCTCCACACCAACGTCCCGGCCAGTCCCGATGTCGTGGTGGCCCGAAACCTGACGCTGCACAACGCCGACTTCGGCATCGAGGCGCTGCCCGTCGGCAGCGTTCGGGACGGCGGCGGCAACGTCTCGACGGGCGACCCGTCCGGCTGCGCCGGAGTGGCCTGCCGTTAGCAGAGGAGGACCTTCCCGGCCGGCGCCGCCGCGCGCCGGCCGGGGCGGGGTCAGGGCTGCACCACCGGGCGGAACGACTGCGCGGCCGTGCCGTTGCAGGTGTACTGCACGAGCTGGACGCTGTCGGCGGTGGAGGCGGCCGGCACGTCGAGGCACTTGCCGCTCAGCCGGTTGACGAGGTGGTAGTAACCGCCGCCCTCCGCCACCGCCTGCCACTGCTGGTTGTTGCCGCCGCCGTACGCCCAGAGCTGGATCGGGGCGTTGTCGGCCGTGGAGACGTTCGTGACGTCGATGACCTGGGCGCTGTTGTTGCGGTTGTTGACCCGGGCGTAGCCGCCGCTGGTCGGCGCGAACTGGAACTGCTGCGCGTTGCTGCTGTTGCAGGCGTACTGCTGGATCGCCGTCCCGTTGGCGGTGCCCGCGGCCCGGCTGTCGACGCACTTGCCGCTGCCCCGGTTGACCAGCGTGTACCAGCTGGTCGGCGAGATGTCCGAGGGCGGGGGAGTGGTACCGCCGCCGCCACCGCCCAGCCAGAGCAGGCCGTCGATGACGAACCGGTTTTGCACCTCGCTCGCGAAGGTGGACGAGAGCGGGGTGTTCGTCTCGTAGTTCATCGCGTTGTGGCCGAAGTTGGCGTACAGCATGCGGTAGTTCTTGTTGGTCCACATGATCGGGTAGTAGCCGGAGTACCAGGTCTGGTTCGGGTCGGTGCCGAGCGGGAAGCTGCTCGGGTCGACCGAGGCGAGGATGTCGATGTCCGGGTTGGTACGCAGGTCGCGGCTCCAGCTGTACCACTCGCTGACCGACGAGGTGAACGTGGCGGGCAGCCGTACGGTCGACGGGTGGGCCCGGTCCTCGACCCGCAGCACCGCCGTGGTGGGTCCCCAGGTGTTGTTCCGGAACGCGCCCGTGCCGAGGAACTGGTTGTGGTACCAGTCCCAGCCCGACGGGTTGGTGTTGAACGCGGAGACGTGGAAGCCGAACCACGCGCCGCCGGACTGCATGTACTGCTGGAAGGCGGGCCGCTGCGCCGCCGGCGGCAGGTCGTCCAGGAACATCACCACCTGGTACTGGGCCAGGTTCCCGGTGTTGAGCTGGCTCCAGTCGTTCGTCGCCGTGTAGGAGAAGTTGTACTGGGCGGCGATCTGCGGGAACCACTGGTTGGCTTCCTTGACGAAGCTGATGTGCGCCGCGTCCCAGGTGCCGTTGTAGAAGGCGATCACCTTGAAGGCGGGTGCCGCGGCGGCCGGGCGGACGTTGCCGTGCCACGGATAGGCGATCGCGGCGAAGAGCAGGGTCAGGCTCAGCGCCACGAGCCGGACGAGCCGTCCCGCGAGCCGGGGTGGTGCGCCGATGTCCATGCCGGGTTCCTCTCGGTGCGCGGTGGTGCTGGTGGAAGCGCCCGGCCGGGGTCGCATTGATTGATCACACGCTATGAGCGCGGCGGGGTGGTGTCAACAATTCAGATAACTTTCCTTCCTATTCGCCCCGGGGTCTGCCGAGGCGCCGCGTCGAGGTGCGGCGTCGAGGCGGCCGAGGTGTCGCGCCGGGCGGGGGGCGTCGAGGCGCCGTGTCGAGCGGTCGATCGAGTTCCCGTCGTGCTCCGGCGACGCTCCGCGGCTGTGACCCAGGCCGCAGAGTCCGGCCCGCGTGGCGATCTAGATTGGTCCGGCGGCTTTGTAGCATGCCTCCAAGTGCTTTTGTAGGAAAGGGCAGTACATGACCACGGAGAGTCTTGTTCCACGCCGGACCGGTGTCCTCGCCGACCTGGTCCCCGGCACCCTCGTGCGCGACGCGCTGCTCGTCGCCGGGGGCGCGGTGCTGACCGGCGCGGCGGCGCAGGTCGCCGTGAGCATCGAGCCGCTGAGCCCCGTACCGCTCTCCGGGCAGACCTTCGCGGTGCTGCTCGTCGGCGCGGCGCTCGGTACCGGTCGCGGCCTGCTGTCCATGCTGCTCTACCTGGCGGTCGGCGCGATCGGCGTGCCGTGGTTCGCCGAGGGGTCGAGCGGCACCGGGGCCGCCTCGTTCGGGTACGTCATCGGGTTCGTGCTCGCGGCCGGCCTCGTCGGCGAACTCGCCCGCCGAGGCGGCGACCGCACCCCGCTGCGTACCGTCGCCACGATGGTGCTCGGCAACCTCGCCGTGTACGCGGTCGGCGTGCCGTACCTGGCGTTCGCCCGGGACCTCAGCCTCGGCGCCGCGATCGACGCCGGGGTGGTCCCCTTCCTGGTCGGTGACGCCATCAAGATCGCGCTGGCGGCCGGGCTGCTCCCGGGCGCCTGGGCGCTGGCCCGCCGCGCGCGGAGCTGAACCCGCGCCGGCACCGGTCGGGTGCGCCCGACCGGTGCCGGCGGCTAGCGGTCCTTGACGGGGTACAGCTTCCGGACGCGGGCGATGTTCTCGGCCAGCGTGTCGAGGCCCACCGCCGCCCGGCGCTCGTCCACGCGCTCCGGATCCTCGATCGGGAACGGCTCGTAGCCGTTCCCCAGGTCGCAGTACTGCGTGCCGTACCGCTGCGGCTGGCCCTGGGCGATCCGCACGCGATCCTCCAGCAGGGCGACCTCCGACGGCCTGACCTCGCCGGGCCCGGCCTGCTTCATCAGCTCCAGGCAGTACTTCATGAAGTCGAGGTCGTCCGGGGCGTGCTGGGCCACCAGCCATGCCGCCGACGCACCCGCGCGCCCCACCTTCGACACGGTGGGCCAGCCGATCCCCGCGATGATCTCCTTGAGCCGGCCGGTGTTGGCGCGGTCCACCTCAACATCCCAGGCGTCCGGGTCGGTCCGGGCGCGCTCGCGCATCCGCTGGTCCGCATCGGCCATGCCGGACAGCTCGGCCGCGATCCGCTCGTAGTCGTCCATGTACCCAACGTCATCCAACGAGGAGCCGGGCGCAAGGTACGGTTTCCGCCGGTCAGGCCGGCGGGGGCAGCGCCCGCATCCTGATCCGGATGCCGTCCTTGCCGTGCCGGGCGACCTCGGTGAACCCCAACCGGCGGTAGAGCGCGTACGCGCGCCGGTTCACCGTCAGCACGTCGAGGACCAGCGGCTGCCGGCGGGCGGCGGCCTCGGCGAGCAGTTGCCGGATCAGTCGGGTACCGATGCCCCGCCCCTGGCGGTTCGGTTGCAGCTCGATCCGGCCCAGGTAGATCTCGGCGGGGCGGTACTCGACGGAGAGCGAACCGCAGTCGCGGCCGTCGACGACCACGATCCGGGTACCGGCCGGGTCGAAGCCCCGCTCGTGGTAGCCCCGCTGCTCGGTCTCGTCCCAGCCCCAGATCGCCTCGACGTAGCAGCCCATCGCGGCCCGGTGCAGCCGGTAGCAGAACTCGCTGTCGGCCGCGGTGGCCGGGCGTAGTCGGATCTCGGGCATCGCGATCAGCCGGTCGGGTCCGGCCTCGGCATGGTGGTTCACGGTCGCCTTCTGACGGTGGTGACATGGTGGCGCGGCCCGCCGCCGGGGATCCGCCCGTGGCCGGTGCCGGTGCCAGCAGGTGCCGACCGTAGCACCGGCCCCGGACCGCGACCCAATCGGCAGCAAGGGCCCCGGTACGGCGGCGAACCGGCAGGTCAGCGGCCGCCCGTCGGACCGTCCCCGCCGGGGTCAGATCGCCGTGGCCTTCGCCACCTTCCACTCGCCGTGCTCCGGTACCAGCTCCAGCACCACCCGGTTCTGGTCCACCTTCTCGCCGGCCGTGTTGACGTTGCGGCGGTACTGGTTGAGGTAGACGAGCAGCTCCACCCGGTCCGGGCTCGCCTCGATGACGCCGGCGGCGGAGACCTCGGCGAGCACCACCGCCTGCTCGGAGAGGGCGGTCGCCCGCAGCGTGGCGGTGGTCTGCGCGTACTCGTCGGCGAAGGCACCGGTCACGAACGTCCGCCCGTTCGCCACGCTCGTGTCGAAGCTGCGGTAGTCGTACGAGAAGACGGCCTTCGCCGCCGGTGTAGCGGCCGCCAGCGCCTGCCGTACGGCGGTGTCGCGGCGCTCGGCCCGGTCCTGGCCGTACCAGGCGGCGCCGGCGACCCCGGCCGCGAGCAGGGTCGCCACGGCGAGCACCAGGGTCCGCCGGTCGAGCCGTACGCCCGCGCGGCGGCCCGCCTTTCCGGTGCCCGTGCCGGTCTCGGCGCGCTCGGTCCCGGGCGCCGGCTCGGCCTCGGGCTCGCCCGGCAGGTCGGCCTCGGGCTTGGGCTCGAACTCGGACTCCGTCGCGTCGGCGGGCGAGGTGGTGGTCGGCTCCGTCGCGGACTCGGTCGCGGTCGCCGGCTCCGTCGCGTCGGGCGCGCCGTCCGCGCGGCGCGGGCGCCGGGTCAGCGCGGTGACGATGGAACGCACGGTGGTACTCCTTCCGGCCGGTCGCTCAGCCGACGAACTGGAGACGGGAGACCAGCCACTTGCCGGACTCGTTGGTCATGTCGACCTGGATGCGGTAGTGCGCGGCCCGCCCGTCCGGCGAGTTGGTGTTCTTCACGGTCGCGTCGATCGCCACCAGCACCACCGCGGTACGCCGGTCGCCGGAGACGAGGCCGGCGCGCAGCACCGAGCCGCGCGAGTCGACCTTGTTCTCCACCACCGCGGCCCGCACCTGCGCCTGCCCGTTGCCGAACTGCTCCTTGAACTCGCCGGTCGCCCCGCCGAGGATGCGTTGCAGGTCGCGGTCCACACTCGCCGCGCTGATCGAGACGAAGTTGACCGTGGTCTGCTTCGCCGCCGCGAGCGCCTGCTGGTGCGCCCGGTCGAGGGCGCGGGCCTGGTACCAGTCGTAGCCGAAGACCCCGGCCGTGGCGAGCGCGGCGCAGAGCACGAGGACCAGGGCGAGCGTCGGCAGCTGGGCCCGGCTCGGGCGCAGCCGGGCCCAGCCCGTACCGCCGCCGCGGGGCCCGCCCGGCCGCCGCCCGGTGGCCGTCGCCTTCCGCCGACCCCACCGCGGGGCTCCGACGCGCCTGCCGGTGCCGCCGGAGCCGCCGCCGGACACGTCGGTGCCGGTGCCGGCGCCCCCGGTCTCCCCGCCCGCGTCCGGCCCGGATCCCGCCGGCGCGGCCGGGGCCGGCTCCTCGACCGGCTCCTCGTCGAGGCGCTCCAGGATCGCGGCCACCGGGTCGTCCGCCGGTACCGGGTCCGCCGGCGGCGGTACGCGGCGGGTGAGGGTGCGGCGCGCGACGCTCCGGCTCGTGGGCGCGCCGCCGGTACCCGGCGCGGTGCCCTTGATCAGCCGGAGTCTGCGGTCCCCGCTTGTCGGCATTGTGTCGGCTCCTCGATGGACGGTTACGGCGCCAGGCCGGCGAGTAGGAGTTGCTTCCAGGACTGGTCGCCGGCGAGCTGGTACTGGCCGCCGGTGCTGCCGAACTGCAACGGTGTCCCGCCCGGCCCGACGACGAGCCCGGTGACCGGGTCGTACCCGGCGACGCCGGGCTCGGCCGGGGCGGGCGGCGTACCGGCCGGCGGGGTGGGCGGCTTCGGGTCGCCGCCGCCCGGCCGGGGCGCGTTCTTGGCACCCCGTACGCCGGCGCTGTGCGCCGCGCCCTGGCTGGTGCAGGCGCCCGTGGGGCCGTACACGCACGACGGCGGGTTGTTGACGTTGAGCACCAGCCCGAAGTGCGCCGTACCGTCGCCGGGGGTGACGGTGAACCCGCCGGCCACCACGAGCGGGTAGACCACCAGCAGCTGCTCGATGCCGGCCAGCCGCCGGGTGGCGATGCCGTTGACGGTGGTCAGGTTGCCCAGCAGGGTACCGATGGTCGGGTCGAGGTCGCGCAGCAGCGCGACCAGCTCGGTGCTGGCCGGCGGCCCGGCGGCCAGCAGCCGGCGCAGGTCCGGGTCGCTGGAGCGCAGCGTCGCCGACAGTTTCGCCAGCCCGTCCGCCCACTGGCGGATGGCGTCACCCGACGCCTCCTGGGTGCGCAGTACGGTGCGCCCGTCGCGGATCAGCGCCACGGTCTGCGGCAGGTTCTCGCTGGCGGCGGAGAGCAGCAGGTCGCTCGCGTCGAGGATGCGCCGCAGCGCCTCCTCGTTCCCCTCGAACGCGGTACCCAGCTCCTCCACCACCACGTTCAGGTCGGCCGGGTCGACCGAGCGCACCAGCGCGTCCAGGTTGGTCAGCAGCGTCTCCGGCGCCAGCGGCACGCCGGTACGCTCCCGGGGAATGACCGAGCCGTCCCGCAGGTACGGTCCGGTGTCGGCGTCCGGACGCAGGTCGAGGTACTGCTCGCCGACCGCGGACCGCTGGGAGACCACCGCCCGCGCCTGGGCCGGGACCCGTACGCCGCGTTCCAGCCGCAGCTCGACCCGGACCGTGCCGTCGCGCAGCCCCACCGAGGTGACCCGGCCGACGGGCACGCCCCGGTAGGTGACCGGCGCGTTGGCGAAGATGCCGCCCGCGTCGTCGAACTCGGCGTGCACCAGGTAGCCGCCCCGGCCCAGCCAGTCGTCCAGCCCGACGTAGCGCACGCCGACGTAGCCGATGCCGAGCAGGCTGACCACGAGGAAGGCGAGCACCCGCAGTTTCGTACCGCGCTCGATCATCGCAACAGCCCTCCGCCCAGGATGTCGAGGAGCCCGCCGTTCTGCCCGTTCGTCTCGCCCGTGGGCGGCGGGAGCAGGCACTCCAGCGGCAGCACGGTACCGAGGGGCAGCTTGGTGCCGGGCGGGAAGACGGTGCCCGGCGGGACCACCCCGCCCGGCGGGACCAGGCCGCCCGGCGGTACCGGGGTGCCCGGCTTCAGCAGCTTGCAGCCGGGCGGCAGTTCGCAGCCGGGCAGCAGCGGCGGCAGCCAGTTCAGCGGGAGCAGGCCGCCGAGCGGCAGGCAGATCGCCGGCAGTACGCCCGGCAGCAGCGGCCCGACGCCGACGCCGCCCGGCTGGGTGGTACCGGGCTTGCCCGGGTTGTTGCCGCCGCCCGGTCGGCCGCCGCCCGGTGTGCCGCCCCGACCAGGGGCGCCGCCCCCGGCCGCCGGCTTGCCCGCGTCGGGCTGGACCGGCTTGGACGAGAGCAGGTTCGACAGGATCGTCGCGGCGTCGAGGTCGGCCGTGAGCGACATGTTGATGTAGTCGCCGACGATGGCGCCGTTGGCGTTGGGTGGGAACGGGTAGGAGAGCATGAAGTCCAGCGACTTGGGCAGCGCGTCGCCGGCCTTGACCAGCTGCTCCAGGATCGGCTGCAGCGCCCGTACGCTGGCCACCGTGTCGGCGCGGCTGGCGCGCACCACCTCGGTACCGACCCGGCCCAGCTCGCCGAGCGCGGTGAGCGCCCCGGTCAGCTCGGTACGCTGCTGCTCCAGCACGGTGAGCCCGGGGGCGAGCGAGTCCAGCGCCGCGCCGATGACCTCGCGCTGCCGGTTGAGCCGCCCGGTCAACCGGTCCAGCGCGTCCACCGCCCGGACCAGGTCGGCCTTCTGCTGGTCCAGGCCGCCGAGGAAGGCGTCCAGCTGCCGCAGCGCGTCGCGGGCGCTCGACTCGCGCCCGTCGAGCGCCGCCGACAGCTCCTGGTTGATCGTCTTCAGCTGGGCGAGGCCGCCGCCGTTGAGCAGCAGCCCGAGCGCGGCGAGGACCTCCTCCACCTCGGCCGCCCGCCGGGTGCGCGACAGCGGGATCACGTCACCGTCCGCGAGCTGTCCGGTCGACGCCTCGGTGGTGGGCGGCGACACGGCCACGTACTTCTCGCCCAGCAGGCTGGTCTGCCGTACCGCGGCGGTGGCGTTGGCGGGCAGCCGTACCTTCCGGTCGATGCGCAGCCGGGCGCGGGCGGTCCAGCCGGAGAGATAGACCTTCTCGACGCTGCCGACGGTCACGTCGTTGACCTTCACGGCGGCCTGCGACACCAGGTCGAGCACGTCGGCGAACTCCACGGTGACGGCGTAGCCCGGCCCCGACGGCGCGCCGCCGGGCAGCGGCACGTCGGTCAGGTCCGGCACGGTACAGCCGGTGGTCAGCAGCACCAGAGCGACCGCGAGGGCCGGTCTGCGCAGCCGGGGCGCGGGGGAGGTCCGCGGGCTCACTTGGCACCTCCGAACAGGATGCCGCCGAGGGTGAGGTCGCCGGAGGACTCCTGGCCGGCCTGCGGCACACCCGCCGGCGGCGGGGCGCTCCCGGCGGGCGCCGCCGCGCCGTCGGCACCGCCCGGCGGCGGCGTCGCCGTACCGCCGGCGGTCGGGATGCCGAGCAGTTCGCGCAGCTGCCGCGGCAGGGGCAGCTTCTTGGCGTTCAGGGTCTGGGCGAGCTGGAAGCACGCCTGCGGGACCTTCGGTACGGGCAACAGGTCGGCCATGGTCGCGCAGATGTAGCTGGCCGGGTCGTACGGCCCGAGCAGGTTGTCCCGGGTGTCCAGGGTGCCCGAGCGGGCGTTGTAGGCGAGGTTCAGGTTGGTCAGCGCCAGCGGGGCGACGTCGACGATGTCGATCAGCGCCTTCTGCTGGCGTACCAGCACGTTGGTGATGTCGGTCAGCGCGGCCACGTTGGACTTCAACGCCGTCCGGTTCTCCTTGAGGAACGTGGTCACGTCGGCCAGCGCGGTGGCGAGGTTGCGCAGCGCCGCCGCCAGCTCGTCACGCTCGGCGGCGAGCTGGCCGGCCACCGTGGCGAGCTGCTGGTTGAACGCGCGCACCTGCTCGTCGCTGCGGGCCAGGGCGGTGGTGAACCGCTGCAGGTCGCCGACCGCGCCGAAGAGGTCCTGCCGGCCGTCGGAGAGGGTGGTGAGCGCCCGGGACAGCCCGTCCAGGGTGGCGTGCAGGTCCTCGCCGTTGCCGGCCAGGTTGGCCCGCCCGGTCGCCAGCAGGTTCGACAGCGCGCCGTCGGCGTTGGCGCCCTGCGGCCCGAGGGCGCGGTTGAAGTCGTCCAGCGCCCGGTAGATGTCGTCGATCTCCATGGGCGCCGCGGTCCGCGACACCGGCAGGTCCGCGTGGTCGGGCAGCGCGGCGCCGCCGTCGTACGCGGGGGTGAGCTGGACGTACCGGTCGCTGACGATGCTGGGCGGGACGATCACGGCCTGCGCCCCGGCCGGGATGTCGTACGAGGCGTCGTAGGTCATCTCCACCCGTACCGTGGCCCCCTCCGGCACGGTCGCGGTGACCTGCCCGACGCGGACCCCGAGCACCCGCACGTCGGAGCCGGCGTGGATGCCCACCACCCGGGTGAAGTGCGCGACCAGGTGCCGCCGCGCCGGGCGGTCCGGCCAGAACACGAGCCCGGCCGCGCCGACGACCACCACGGTCACCCCGGCCGCCACCCAGAACCGGGTGCGGGAACTGGCGAAGAGCGCGGGCCGGCGCATCAGCGGTCTCCCGTCGTCGGCACGTACGGCTGCAACAGCCCGCGCAGGTACGAGTCGAACCAGCGCCCGTTGCCGGTCACGTTCGCGAACGCGGTGACGAACGGCCCCATCCGCTCGATGGTCCGCTCCAGGTTGTCCCGGTTGCGCTGAAGGATCGCGACCACGTCCCGCAGCTGGCGCAGGGCCGGCCCGAGCTGGGCCCGGTTCTCCGCGACCAGCCCGGAGAGCTGGTTGGCCAGGTCGTTGGTGCCGACCAGCAGCTGGTGGATGGCGTCGCGGCGGCGGTTCACCTCGGCCAGCAGCGCCTCGCCGTCGGCGACGAGCTTGCGGAACTCCTCGTCGCGGGCGGCCAGCACGCCGGTGACCTGGTGCGCGCGGGCGAGCAGCTCGCGCAGCTCGGCGTCGCGGCTCGCGACGGTCTGCGACAGGCGGGAGAGCCCGGTCAGCGACGACCGCACGTTCGCGGGGGTGTCCGCGAAGGTCTGCGCCAGCGTGGTGAAGGCGGTCGCGAGCTGCTTGGTGTCGATCTGGTCGAGCGTGCCGGCCAGCCCGCTGACCGCCGCCATCACGTCGAAGGGCGAGGCCGTGCGTTCGAGCGGGATCTCGCCGCGCTCCGGCAGCCGCCCGTCGCCGGCCGGGGCGAGCGCCAGGTACTTCTGCCCGAGCACGGTCTTGATCCGGATCGTGGCGCCGGTGTCGCGGCCGAGCCGTACGTCGTCGTCCTCGACGCGGAACCGCACCCGCACGTACGGCTGGTTGCCGTGCCGGGCCAGCCCGACCTCGGTGACCTTGCCGACGCGTACCCCGGCGACCCGGACCTCGTTGCCGGCGACCAGCCCGCTGGCGTCCCGGAACGCGGCCTGGTACGCGGGCGCGGTCAGCGCCGCGAGGTCGTCCAGCCGGAACGCCACGAGTACGGCACCGGCCAGTACCGCCAGCCCGATCGCGCCGACGAGGACGGGGTTGCGTTCCCGGAACGGTTTCATCGCGCACCTCCCGGCCCGGCGCAGCGGGCCGCCTGAGAGCTGAACGTGGCCGGGTTGATGTCGCCCTGCCCGGCGACCGAGACCTGGCCGCTGAAGTCGCAGAGGAAGAAGTTGAGCCAGGAGCCGTGCGACGCGGTGCGGGTGAGCGCGGAGTACCGGTCGGGCAGCCGACCGAGGGTGCCGTCGAGCACCGCGCCGTTGCGGTTGAGCGTCTCGGAGAGGTCGCCGAGCGCGGCCACGTCGGCGGCGAGCGCCGGACGGCTGTCGGCCAGCAGCGCGGCGGTGGTGCCGGTCAGCTCGCCGAGGTTGGCCACCGCGTCGCCGATGGCGCCCCGGTCCGCGGCCAGCCCCGAGACGAACTGCTGCAGCTGGGCGATGCTCTGGTCGAGGTTCTGGTCGCGCTCGTCGAGCGTGGCGAGCACCGAGTTCAGGTTGGTGATCACCCGGCCGATCACCTCGTCCCGGTCGGCGAGGGTGTTGGTCAGCGACGCGGTGTGCGCGAGCAGGCTGCTGACGGTACCGCCCTCGCCCTGCAGCACCTGGATGATCTCGTACGCCAGCTTGTTGACGTCCTGCGGGTCCAGCGCCGTGAAGAGCGGGCGGAACCCGGCGAAGAGCGTGGTCAGGTCGAGCGCCGGGGTGGTCTGCGCGAGCGGGATCAGCCCGTCCGCCCGCAGCGGGCGCCCGTCGCCGGGCCCCTCGCTCAGCGCCAGGTACCGCTGGCCGACCAGGTTGCGGTACCGGATCTTCGCCCGGACGCTGGTCGCCAGCGGGACCTCCGCGTCCACCCGGAAGGTGACCTCGGCGACGGAGTTCTCCACCACCCGGATGCGGTCGACCCGGCCGACGTGGACCCCGGCGATGCGCACGTCGTCGCCGACGAGCAGCCCGGTGACGTCGGTGAACCGGGCCCGGTAGGACGTGCCGCCGCCGTGCAGCGAGCCGAGGGTCTGCGCCAGCACCGTGGCGAGCAGCAGCGTGACGGTCGCGAAGGCGATCAGCTTGACCAGCGGGGCGAGCGTGCCGCGGCTCATGGCGCGTTCACCACCGCTCCGCGCAGCAGCGGGCCCCAGAGCAGCACCGCGATGTCCGGTACCTGCACCGGCAGGGCGCCCGTGGCCGCCCCGATGATCGGCTTGAGCAGGTCCCGCTCCTCGGCGGTGCCGGCGTACCCCATCTCCGGGCTGCTCGCGTCGGTGCCGCCCGCGGCGGGCTGTCCCGTGGCCGGCTTCCCGGTGGCGCCGCCCCCGCCGGGCAGCCCGATGGGCAGCTTCGCCGCGGGTGGTCGCTTGCCGCCGTAGTCGTACCCGTCGCCGATCGGCACCTCCGGCGCGGGTACGTGCGGCCGCGGCAGCTCGCGGCAGTTCGGCCCGTTGCGCGACGCGTACGCCGGGGCGTCGCGGCCCGGCTCGTACCGGCCGTTGTCCCGGGTCACCTCCAGCGTGATGTGCATCCGCCCGCCCCGGAACACCTCCTCGACCCGGGGTTGCAGCGCGACCAGGCCCTTGGCCAGGCACGGGTACTCGGGGGCGTAGGCGGCCAGCAGCTCCAGGATCGGCCGGCTCACCGCGCCCAACCGGATCAGCTGGTCGCCGTGCTGGTCCAGGAAGATCCGGGTCACGTCGCCGGCGTCGGTGGCGGTGGCGAGGAACGCGGCGAGCTGCGCGGACTGGTCGGTCACGGTGTTGGCGGTCACCGTCACGTCGCGCAGGACGTCCAGCAGGTCGGGCAGCGCACCGTCGTAGACGTCGAGCACGGCGGCGAGCCGGCGCACGTCCTCGGTGATCGTCGGCAGCTCCCGGTTGAGCTGGGTCAGGTACGCGTCGAGCTGCTCCAGGTCGCGCCCCAGCCGGTCGCCCTGCCCGTCCAGCGCGGCGGCGAGCGCGCCCAGGGTCGCGGCGAGCTGGTCCGGCCGGATCGACTGGAGCAGCGGCAGCGCCCCGTCGAGCACCCGTTCCAGCTCGACGCCGCTGCGGCTGCGGTCCTGGGAGATCACGTCACCGTCGCGGATGGCGCGACCCGGGGCGCCGGGCGGCGGCACCAGGGCCACGTACCGCTCGCCGAAGAGGGTCTTGGGCAGCAGGCGGGCGCTGACGCCGGCCGGGATCTGCGGGGTCAGCGCCGGGTCCAGCGCCAGCCGCAGCCGGGCGCGGTCGCCGTCGCTGGTCACCGACCGTACGTCGCCGACGACGACGCCGCGTACCTTCACCTCCGCGCCGGGGCGCAGCTGCATCCCGGTGTTCCCGGTGTAGAGCGTCACCCAGGCGACCGGGGTGAACGCCTTGCGGTACTGGAGCACGGCGAGGCTGAGCGCCGCGACCAGTACCGCCACGAACGTGATGCCGAGAATCCGGTATCTCATGGTCACCCCGCGATCCGTACCGTGGTGGTCGCGCCCCAGATGGCCAGGGACAGGAAGAAGTCGACGACGTTGACGCCGACGATGGCCAGCCGTACCGCCCGGCCGACCGCCACCCCGACGCCGGCCGGCCCACCCGAGGCGGTGTAGCCGTAGTAGCAGTGCACCAGCACGACGATCACGCTGAACACCAGCACCTTGCCGAAGGACCAGAGCACGTCGACCGGGGGCAGGAAGAGGTGGAAGTAGTAGTCGTACGTGCCGGCCGACTGCCCGAAGTAGAACACGGCGATGGTACGGGTGGCCAGGTAGCTGGAGAGCAGCCCGATCACGTACAGCGGGATCACCGCGACGAACCCGGCGATCATCCGGGTGGTGACGAGGAAGGGCAGCGAGGGGACCCCCATCACCTCCAGCGCGTCGACCTCCTCGGAGATGCGCATCGCGCCGAGCTGGGCGGTGAAGCCGCAGCCGACCGTGGCCGAGAGCGCCAGCGCCGCGACCAGTGGCGAGATCTCGCGCGTGTTGAAGTACGCCGAGATGAAGCCGGTGAAGGCGCTGCTGCCGATCTGGTTGAGCGACTGGTACCCCTGCAACCCCACCTCGGTGCCGGTGAAGAAGGTCATGAAGCAGATGACCCCGACGGTGCCGCCGGCCACCGCGAGCGCGCCCGAGCCGAAGCTCACCTCGGCGAGCAGCCGGAGCACCTCCCGCTTGTACCGGCGCACGGTACGCGGGGTCCAGGCGAAGGCGCGCAGGTAGAAGGCGAGCTGTCCGCCCAGGTCGTCGAGTTGCCGCAGCACCGCCATCGTCACGTGCCCTTCTGCGGTACGACCTGGAAGTAGACCGCGGTGATCACGAAGTTCAGGGCGAAGAGGAGCATGAAGGTGATCACGACGCTCTGGTTGACCGCGTCGCCCACCCCCTTCGGCCCGCCCCGCGCGGTCATCCCCTTGTACGAGGCGACCAGGGCGGCGACCGCGCCGAAGAAGAGCGCCTTCACCTCGCCGACCGCGAGGTCCCCGAGCTGGCCGAGCGCCTGGAAGCTGGCCAGGTAGGCGCCGGGGGTACCGCCCTGGAGCACCACGTTGAAGAAGTAGCCGCCGGCCACGCCGACCACGCTGACCAGGGCGTTGAGCAGGAACGCGACCAGCATCGCGGCGACGATCCGGGGCGCCACCAACCGGTGCAGCGGGTCGATGCCGAGCACCTCCATCGCGTCCAGCTCCTCGCGGATCTTCCGGGAGCCGAGGTCCGCGCAGATCGCCGAGCCGCCCGCACCCGCGATGATCAGGGCGGTGACGATCGGGCCGGCCTCCCGGATCACCGCCAGTACCGCCGCCGCGCCGGTGAACGACTCGGCGCCGAGCTGCCGGGCCAGCGAACCGAGCTGTAGCGCGATCACCGCGCCGAACGGGATCGCCACGAGCGCCGCGGGAACGATCGAGACGGAGCTGATGAACCACGCCTGCTGCACGAACTCGCGTACCTGCCAGGGGCGGCGGGGCAGGCAGCGCAGCGCGTCCAGGCAGAAGCCGAAGAAGTGGCCGGACTGGGCCAGCCCGGCCGCCACCCGGCCGGTCACCGCAGCACCTCGCCGGGCTCGGGCGAGTCGGCCGCGTGCCGACCCCACGGGCTGGGCTCGGCCTCGACGCCGGCCGGGTGTACCGGGTCCACGAAGGAACCCGGGGGAGGGGTGACGCCGTTCTCCCGGCACCACCGGCCGGGTGGGTGCTCGGCCGGGCGCGGCCGCCCGTCGGAGGGGCGCAGCTGCGGCGGGATCGCCGGCAGCGGCGGCAACTCCACCCCGGAGTCCGCCTCGGCCCGCAGCTCCTCGGCGTCCTTCTCCTCCGCCATGCCGATCGGGCCGATCCGCTGGGCGTTGAGGAACTGCCGTACCACCGGCTCGGTGCTGGAGAGCAGCATCTCGCGCGGCCCGAACATCGCCAGGTGGCCGTGGTAGATCAGCCCGATGTTGTCCGGCACCGTGCGGGCGGTGTTGATGTCGTGCGTGACGATCAGGAACGTCGCGCCGGTCTGCTGGTTCAGGTCGATGATGAGCTGGTTGAGGTACGCGGTGCGAACCGGGTCCAGACCGGAGTCCGGCTCGTCGAACAGGATGATCTCCGGGTCGAGCACCAGCGCGCGGGCCAACCCCGCCCGCTTGCGCATTCCGCCGGAGATCTGTCCCGGCAGTTTCTCCTCGGCGCCGAGGAGACCGACCATTTCCAGCTTTTCGTGCACGATCGCGCGGATCTCCGATTCGGCGCGCCGGGTGTGCTCGCGCAGCGGAAACGCGACGTTGTCATAGATATTCATCGAGCCGAAGAGTGCGCCGTCCTGGAAGAGGACGCCGAACAGCTTGCGCACCTCGTACAGCTTGCGCTCGGAGAGCGCGGGCAGGTTCTGCCCGGCCACCCAGATCGCGCCGCGATCCGGTTTCAGGAGTCCGACCAGGGTCTTGAGAAAGACCGACTTGCCGGTACCGGAGGGACCGAGCAGCACCGAGATCTCACCGGCCGGCAGGGTGAGACTCACGTCGGCCCAGACCGGTTGACCGCCGAAGGACTTGGTGAGTCCCTCGACGCGTACCTCGACGCCCATCCGTACTCCCGCCTGCAGTCGTCGACATGGACATCGCTGCCGGGCGTCCCGGCGCAACATCAAATCTTGGGTATTCTTCCGGGCACGCAGCGTGTGGTGGTGCTTTCCGTCCGGGCTCGATACGGTGCTGTTAACTCGTCGGTAACGCAAGCTAACTGGTCGGCAAGGAAAGCGCATCACCGGGGATGACCGCAGTACTTGACACCGAACTGGTCCGCAGGGCCGCCGGTCGCGATCGCGAGGCGACGGCCGCCCTGCTCACCGAGGTACGACCGGGGGTGGTGCGGTACTGCCGGGCCCGGCTCGGGCGCATCGGTGGGGCGTACACCACCGCCGACGACGTGGCCCAGGAGGTGTGCCTGGCCGTGCTGCGGGCGCTGCCCCGGTACCGGGACGAGGGCCGGCCCTTCTCCGCCTTCGTCTACGGCATCGCCGCGCACAAGGTCGCCGACGCCCAGCGCATCGCCATCCGCGACTCGGTGCTGACCGGCCCGGACCCGCTGGTGGAGCGCCCCGACGCCGCGCCCGGACCCGAGCAGCAGGCGGTCGCCACCGACCTCGCCCGCCGGCTCTCCGCGCTGCTCGCCCGCCTGCCCGAGACACAGCGGGAGATCCTGCTGCTGCGGGTCGCGGCCGGGCTCTCGGCCGAGGAGGTCGGCGCGGTCGTCGGCATGTCGGCCCCGGCGGTACGGGTCGCCCAGTCGCGCGCCCTGGCCCGGCTCCGCGCGCTCGCCGGTACCGGCCTCGACGAGGAGGCCGCGTGAGCCTCTCCCCGCGCCCCGGCGAGGAATCGCCGCTGGACCTGGCCACCCTGACCGGCGACGACCGCCTGCTCGACGCGCTTGGTCGCGGCGACCCGCCCCCGGCCGACGAACCGGCGGCCGGGTTGCTCGCGGCATGGCGCGCCGACCTTGACGATGACCCGCCGGCCTGGTCCGTCGACGCCGGCCTCGACGCCGATCCGGCGTGGTCGGTCGGCGCCGGCCTCGACGACGGCGGCGGCCCGCCGGTGGGCGCCGCTGGTCCGGCCGCCGATGCCGGGCGTACCGCCGGTGGCCGGGCGGACTCCGCCGTGGTGCGAACCGCCCGTGCCGTGCCCGGACCGGGAGAACGGCGGCCGCCGTCCGCCCCACCCGAACGCCGCCGGACGGGTTCGACGCGGCGGCTGCTGACCGGCATCGCCGCCGCCACCGTCATGGTCGCCGGGTTGGGCGTCGGGGCGCACCACGCCGGCCCGGCCAGCCCGCTCTGGCCGGTCGTGCGGGTGGTGTACCCGCAGCGCGCCGACGTGCGCGCCATCGAGCAGGACCTCGCGGCGGCCGGTACCGCTGTCGCCGACGGCCGGTACGACGACGCGCGGGGGTTGCTGGCCCGGGCCGATTCCCGGGTCGGCCGGGTACGCGACCCTCAGGAGGCGGACCGGCTGCGCGGCGACATCGCGCGGCTCCGCGCCGACCTGCCCATCGTGGACGGCGACGTCGAGGGCGCGCCCGGGCCGGCCGCGTCCGGACCCGCCGCCCCCGCCGGTTCGCCCGCGCCCGCCCGGTCCGCGGGCCCGACCTCCGCTCCCGGCCGGTCCGCTGCCGCGAGTTCGCCTGGGCAGAACCGGGTGAACCCGGTCCCGCCTCCGTTGCCGCCGTCCCCGCTGCCGTCGCTGCTCGCGCCGCTGCTGCCGTCGCTCGGCCTGCTCGGCGCGCTCCGGGGCGGCTCGTCCGCGCCCCAGGGGTAGGTCGCGGCGGGGCCTCACCCGCGCTCCGGGTGAGGCCCCCTTCCCTGCTCCCGCCACGGCGGTCAGGGTGTCGATCGGCATGCCACGGGTGGACCTCCGCCCGTCGCGTACCGCCATCAGGTCCAGCTGATTCCACGCTTGCAGACACCGCGCATGTTCTTCTCCTTCCCCACGGGACGGCTCGGTCGCGCGCCCGGTCGTCTCCCAGCGTCGGCCGGGTCCGGGGCCGGGGGAAGCGGATCCGGCGGTCGGGGTCGTTCGGGGTTGTTCGGTCGAGGCGAACGCGGATCCCGGCGGCGGCGCGGGTGGCGCGAGGGCGGGGCGTGCCGTCACGGCCGGAGCCGCGCCGTCGTGTTCGACGTCGTTCGGACCTGTTCGAAGCCGCTCGGTCCGCTGCGTCCGGTCCCGGCCCGTCAGCAGACTGGACGGCGTGGGCGGCCCGCCACCGCCGCCCGGCGACACCCGACGGAGGCCCCGTGTGACGAGCTCCGCTTCCTGCCGACCGGTCCGGCCCCTCCCGACGCGTCGCCGACCGCGCCGGAGACGGAGGACGAGCGGGTCACCTGGGGGACACCCTTCTCCACCATCGGCCCGCGCCGTTACCTACGCGCCGCCCACGGCGAGGACCTGAGGTTGGTCCTGCGGATTCCCGCCTCTCTCCGCGCCGTCGGCGACGGCGTCCTGCGCGAGATGGTCCGGCAGCTGCGAAGCGCGCACCGCGCCGCGTGACACGCGCCAGGGGCCGGCCGTCCTGGGCGGGCCGGATACCGAATCCGTAACGGGGTCGACGGTACGTGGGACAACATGAATACTGCCTGGTGCAATCGCCCCCTCGCCCTCGGTGAAAGCAGCGCCCCCGTGAACTGCGCACACTGTTCCGCGCCCGTGGATTCCGGCCAGGGCAACTGTCCACAGTGCGGCCGGCCGATCGACGGAAGTCAGCCCGGTGGTTCGGCCCGGACCGGTCCCGGCCCCGCCGACGACTCGACGACCGTACGGGTCGCCGTACCGGATCCGGACGCGAAGCCGGTCGGCACCCTCGCCGGTGGTGGCTCCCGCTGGTTCACGCACCGGCCCGGGGCGTACTCGTCCGTGCTCTGGTGGCTGACCGCCGGCATCACCCGGGACTGGCGGGGCACCATCGCCGCGCTGGTCGCCGCCTGGTTCGGGCTGCCCACGGCGATCCTGCTGGGGCTGGTCGCCGCCGCCTCCGCGGGTGTCGTCGGCTACTTCGGCTCGACCCAGCTCGCCGCCGACCGCCTGGCGGACGTGCCGGTCCTCGGTGACGTGCTCAACACCCTCGCCGGCAACGTCGGCGGCGGCCTCGGCGCGCTGCTCGGCATCGCGCTGGGGATCGTCGTGGGCGGGGTGGGCGGGTTGCTGCTGCCCTGGGCGATGGCCTACGCCGACGACCCCGTCGTCACCATCCTGGTCGTGCTCCTGCAGGTGGTGCTGGCGATCGTGATCGGCCTGCTCTACGTGCTCTACGGCGTGGCCCTGGAGCCCTGGCGGATGCGGCTCTCGGGAGCCCGTCGGCTGAGCCGCCGCGAGGCCGACCTCCTGCTGCCGCTGCTGCACGAGTGCGCCGACCGGCTGGGCCTGCCGAACGTACCGCGCCTGCTGGTGGACGACACCCGGGAGGCGCAGGCGCTCGCGTACACCCGGCACATCGTGGTGACCCGCGGCCTGCTCGACGAGTTCGACTACGACCCGGCGGTCATCTCCGGCGTGCTCAGCCACGAGCTGGTGCACTGGCACAACGCCGACGGCGTCTCCCGGCTGCTCGTCCGGGGGATAGCGCTGCCGCTCTACCTGCCGTACGCCGCCGCGACCTGGGTGCTGCGGGCCTTCCACAACTCGATCGTCCGGTTCCTGGCGGTGCTCGTGTCGTGGCCGATCGCCGCGGCCGTGCGGTTCTTCGTGATGCCGTTGCAGGCGGCGGGGAGCCGGGAGGCCGAGTACCGGGCCGACCAGGGCGCCGTACTGGCCCGGCAGCGCGACGGCCTGCGCCAGGCGCTGGAGCGGTTCCGGCGCAGCTTCGACGGCAGCCGCAACGGCTGGGACGAGGCGGTCTGCGCGTCGCACCCGCCGAACGAGCTGCGCCTGGAGCAGCTCGAGGAGCCGGGGCGGCGGTACCCGCTGCCCCAGGCCCGGCGGCGGCAGCGGCCCGCTCCCACGACCGGTGGGACGGCCGGTGCCGACCGCACCGAAGCGGTGGTACCGGCGCAGCGCGGCACGGAACGGGAGGGACAACGATGACCGAGACGCAACCTTCGACGCAGTGCCCGACCTGCCGGGCCGAGATCGGCACCGAGGCGCGCTACTGCCCCCGCTGCGGGTACGCCCGCACGGTTCCCGGCGGCGTGTCGCAACCGCCAGGGGCCGGCGCGGCGGCCCCGTCGTCAGTGCTGCTGCCGACCCGGCCGTCCACGCGCGGCCTGGTCGTGACCGTGCTGGTCATCGCGGTGCTCCTCGTCGCTACGCTGCCGATCCTGGCGGTCCGGGCGCTCTTCTTCACGCCGGCGGACGTGGTGGAGGGTTACTTCGCGGCGCTGCGCGACCGCGACGCCGACGCCGCGTGGAGCCGGCTCGACGACTCGTCCGGTCGGGCCGGCAACCCGCTGCTCGCCGCTCGGGCGCTGCGCGACCCGGGCTACACCCCGCCGGAGCGGGCGACCGTGCGCAAGGTGGACATCGACGGCGACGAGGCGGACGTCACCGTCGGCTACCAGCTCGCCGGCGCGCCCGTCACCCAGCAGCTGAAGCTGGAGAGCGGCAGCGGGTTGGTCGACCGGTGGCGGATCACCAACGGGCTGCTGCCCCTGCCGCTCCCGGCGTCGGCCCTGCCCGAGCTGCTGGTCGCGGGCAACCGGGTGACCGTGGGCGAGGGTGCCCAGTACGACGCCTTCCCCGGCACGTACCGCCTCGCCCTGCCCGAGAACCCGCTGGTCGAGCTGCCCCAGGTCGATCTCGTCACCGGCCAGCAGAGCCCGGACGTGACCCCGGCGCTGCGGCCCGCCGCGCAACAGGAGATCGAGAAGCAGGTACGCGCCTGGCTGGACAAGTGCGCGCAGAGCAAGACCGCCGAGCCGCCGGACTGCCCCTTCTCGTACTCCGGCTACTACGACGTCACCAGCATCGCCTGGCAGATCACCAAGTACCCGGAGCTGCGGATCGAGCTGGGTCCGAGCCTGACCGGCACCGCACGGGTCGACGGCAGCGGCGGGCAGGCGAAGGCGTCGGGGCGTACCAGTTCGGTCTTCTCGCCGACCTTCGAGGACACCACGTCCTTCGGGGTCGACGGCGCCGCCAGGGTCAACGCCTCCGGCGAGGTCGAGTTCGCACCCGCGCCCGATGAGTGAGCCGGTGCCGGCGGCCGAGCGTGGACCGGCGACCGAGGGCGGGCCGACGAACGGGTCGGTCGGGGAGCGCCCGGCGCCGCCCAGCCCGTACGGGGCCTTCGCGGCCGTCGACGCGCTCGGCGGGACGGCGGCGCCCCTGCTCGCCGGTTTCGCGGTGACGCTGCTCGCCCTCGTGCTGCAGATCGAGTCGGCGCTGCGCTGGCCGGACCCGGTGCTCGTGCTGCTCGGCCTCGCCTTCGTGCTCTTCCTGCAGGTGGTGCAGCTCAACGCGCAGGCGAAGGCGTACGCCGTGACGCCGGCCCAGGCCCTGGAGTGGTACGCCGACGCGGACGACCCGCAGCGGCGGGCGGTGGTCGACTGGGAGTTGCGCCACCACCTGGCGTGCTGGCAGCACCTCGTCGCCCGCACCCGTACCCGCTACAACCTGGGCGTGCTGACGCTGCTGGTCGGCGCGGCCGTGATGCTCGTACCGCACGCGCCCGCCCGGCTCGGCGCGGTCCGGATCGCGGCCATCGCCGTCATCGGTGCCGGCATCGTGGTCGAGCTGCTGGAACTCTTCGGGCAGCGACTCTCCGGACGCAACGGGCGGCCCCGGGGGTGGAACTGGCTGCGCCGGGCGGTCGGCTGGCTCGTCCCGCTCCACCCGCCCGTCCCGCCGCCGCCCTTTCCCGCGCGGCCCCGATCCCGTCCCGGGCCGGCGCCCCGGCGCCCGCGCGACTCCTGAGGACGGTCGGCACGAGGCCGGGCAGCGGCACGAGCGCGCAACTGCGGGGAAAGAGGGGCCTCGCGAGCCGCCGAGGGGCCTCGTTCCTCGCAGTTGCGCGATCACCCCGGTCACCGTCGGGGCGGCCCGATCATGCGGCATCGCTCGTCAGCGGGCGTCTTCCTCGTCGTCGTCCCACTCCTCCTCGGGCCCGTACCAGCCGTCGCCCCCCGGGAGGGCGCCGTCCCAGACCCCGTAGTAGTCGCAGGAGTTCATGTGCTCAGCGCCGGGCGGTACCGAACAGACCGGGCACCTGTCGTTCCGGTCGTACGCGGCGTGCGCCCCCGGCGTGTTGCCCGGTCCGTTCCACTGCATGCGATCCTCCGAACCGCGCCCTGCCGTCGCCGCCCCGGGCCACGGTCGCTCGACGTCGCGGTCGATCGACCCGTCTCGAAGCCGCGTCCACGCTAGAGGGTCCGCCCGGTCCTGTCCACGACCGCCCGGAATCCGCGGCCGCTCGCGCGGATCCGAGAACGGGACTCCGGGGATCAATCACCCCGGAACGGGCCCTGGGGGTCAGTCACCCCCGGCGACGTAGGTGGCGATGATCGCGCCGGTGCCGGTCACCCGGCTGTCGGTCAACCGCAGCGGACGGTGTGCGGCGTCGTCGGGGAAGAGGCGCTTACCGCCACCCAGCACCAGCGGGTCGATCATCAACCGGAGCTCGTCCACCAGGTCCAGCGCCAACAGGCTCCGGACGAGCCCAGGGCTGCCGACGACGTGCAGGTCCTTGCCCTCCTCGGCCTTCAGAGCGCGCACGGCCGCGCCGATGTCGCCGCGCAGCAGCGTGGAGTTCTGCCAGCGGAGCGGCTCCGCGAGGCTCGTCGAGGCGACGTACTTCGGCAACGAGTTCAGCGGGTCGGCGAGCACCCGCTGCTCCTCCGGCGCGGTCGGCCAGTGGGCGGCGAAGATCTCGTACGTGCCGCGTCCCAGCAGGTAGCCGCCCGCGCCGCGCACGTTCTCGACCACCCAGCTCATGGACAGCTCGTCGAGGTAGCGGCTGTGCCAGCCACCGTGCCCGAAGCCGCCGGTCACATCCTCGTCGGCATAGCTGGGAGCCTGCACCACCCCGTCCAGCGTCATGAACTCGTCCGCGACTACCTTCCGCATCCCGGCCTCCTACCGGTCGTCACCCGCCCCCGCGTCCATGGCGCGGATGGGCCCTGTCACCGGCTGGGACGGAGCCGGGCCCCCGTCTTCGACATCACCCGCGCAGTGTTCGGAGCCGGCGATCACCGGGCCGGCTCCCAACTGGGTGAACTTCGTTCGATGCCACGGGTGACCGGTCACGTGTGCGGTGAACCAGCAGCCGGCGCGGGCCCTGGTCACCAGAACGCCGGCGGCCTACGCGACGGCGCGGGGAGAGCCCGGCTCGGCCGTGCCCGTGATCGCTCGCGGGTCCCGGTCCCGCAGGGCCCAGCGGCGGGCCAGGACGACCGCGCCGGTGACCGCGGCGACGACGAGCGCGACCTCGGCGAGCACCACCGGCCCGGAGTCGCTGTAGCCGGTGGACCGGGCGAAACCGATCGTGATCGGCGTGACGACCACGCCGGCCAGCGGCAGGAGCAGGCTCATGGCGTTTCCGGTGGACCGGGCCCCGGGCAGGTCGCGCAGGTGTACCCGGACCGCGGCGACCGCGCCGACGACGACGACGACCGCGGCGGCGCCGCCGTAGTAGAGCAGGACCGCCAGGAGTATCGGCACCTCGACGTCGCGGGGCAGGTCGACCAGCCGGACCATCGCGGGGTAGACCGCCAGCAGGACGAGGTAGCCCAGCGCGGCCCCCAGCAGGGCGCCGACGAGCGCGGTGCGGAGCACCCGCCCGTATGCGCGGGGGGTCCGGCGGACGCCGGCCTCGTCGGCGAGCCGCCTCGCCAGCCCGCGTACGTCGCCGCCGAGCAGCTGTGCCGGCGTGATGCCGTCGGCGGCGGCCGATTCCAGTTCGGACCGCAGGTCGGCCGCGAGCGTGGCGGCGTCGCTGCGGTGTACGCCGTACGCCCGCCACTCTGCTTCGGCGGTCGCGATGGCGTCGTCAATGGTGTCCACGGTCAACTCCTCGGGCTGTCGGGGACGGAGTCGGTGAGAGTGCTGTCGACGGTGCCGACGAAGTGCGTCCACTGCTGCCGCCAGGCGCGCAGGCGGGCGTGGCCGGCGTCGGTGAGCGTGTAGACCTTGCGCGCCGGCCCGCTGGGGCTGGCCTGCATCTCGTCGGCGACCAGGCCCAGGCGTCGCATCCGGGTCAGCAGCGGGTAGATCGTGCCGTAGCCGACCGGCTGGAAGCCGGCGGCGTCGAACCGGTGGACCAGTTCGTAGCCGTGTGCCGGCTCCTTGGCCAGCAGCGCGAGCAGGCACATGTCGAGCACCCCGCGGAGCAGCTGGGTCTGCCGGTCGCCGTCTCCGGCGGCGTCCGCCGTCCCGGTCACTGTCATGCGACGCATAATAGTGGCCACTATTATGCGTCGTCAAATAGTGGCGCCGCTACCCGTCCCGCCGGCGAACAAACCCGGCCGGCCGCTACCCGTTCCGCCGGTGGGCAAACCCGGCCGGCCGGTACCGCTGGCGCGGATCCCGTCCGCATGCCCGGCGGTCCTGCGGGCAATCCAGGGGTACGCCTATCCGTCAGCGAGGTGAGCAGATGAGCGCGAGCAGACGAACCGACGACGGCGGGCCGCCTCCCGGCTCGGGTCCCGGTGGTCGCCCCGAGGGTGACCCGTCCATCGAGCCGGCCGGGCCGGAGGGGGTCGGGCCGTACGGCTGGGGCGGCCGGGAGGACCGGGACGCGCCCTGGGGGGTCGACCAGGACAACCCGCTGGACGAGGGGAGCGAGCCGACGGCGGTACCGGAGGGGCGCCGGGGCGAGCGCCGCGCCGGCCAGCCCGGTCTCGGCCCGCACGAGCCGATCGGCTCGGTGGAGCCGACCCGCTACCAGGAGGCCGGTCCCGGCGCGCCCCCTGATCCCGCACCGCGCCGACGGACCTTCCCGAACGACCGTCCGGTCGAGGACCGGCCCGACAACTCGATCGAGCGGGAGACGAGTTTCCGCCCCGAGGGAGCGGCCCGACGGGGCGGCGGCAGCGGCCGGTAGTCCGGCCCGGGGAGCCGTCGCACCCCGCCGACCGGGTACCGAAAAGCGCCCCTGTCGGCATTCTTACGTTGGTCGATCAACCTCGGCCGACCCGGTTAGGCTGTCCGGACCCCGATCCTCGACGAGATCAGGAACAATGTGGGCCCTTCGCGACACCATCCCGGCCGGCACCGCTCCGCGGGTGGTCCCGCGCCCTGCTCCGCGTGAGGCGGGCCGGCACGAGCGGATCCTCGCCCTGCAACGCGCCGCCGGGAACCGGGCGACGGTCGCCGCGCTGGCCGGCCGCGACACGGCCCGCACCGGCGGCGGCGTCCTCGTGCTTCAGCGCGGCGGGACCGGGCTGGCCGGCGAGAAGGTGTCGAAGAAGTACGCCAAGACGGTGCGGGGCGGCTTCGACAGGTGGGCCGGACTCAGCCTCAACGAGCGGATGAGCATGCTGCTGGAACCGGCGATCGCCGCGCTCGCCGCCGCCGGTGTACCGCGCGCGCCCGGGGTCATCGATCCGACGCGCAAGATGACCGGCACCGCCGAGCACGCCGCCTTCAACCGGGGCCTCTGGCAGGTGTGGTTCAACCCCGACTTCCTGACGGGCCCGGTCACGCCGGAGGAGTTCGGCCGCTGCGCCAACACCGCGTACCACGAGTGCCGGCACGCCGAGCAGGTCTTCCGGGTGGCGCGCAAGCTGGCCGGCGAGGGGAAGGGGGCGGACGTCATCGCGGCGGCGATCCAGATCCCGCTCAACATCGCCAAGGAGGCCGTGACCAGGCCGCTGAAGGCGAAGGAAAAGGCCGAGTGGGCGGAGGCCGAGCGGTGGCAGCTCAACATCGAGGTGGGGCACGACGGGCAGTCGCCGGCGGACCTCGTCAACGCGCGGAAGGACCAGGCCCTCATCGACTACCACCAGGCGCGGTCGATGTGGCGGGCCTGGCAGAAGGTGTTCGACAACGCTCCCACGGCCGATCCGCAGCTGCGCAACTACTTCGACAGCGAACTGCTGAAGCCGGGCGGTGCCGCGCGGATGAAGCAGCTGACGGAGGGGTTGCAGGACAGGTACGTCCGAACCCGGGAGCTTGCCAAGCAGGCCTATCTGCAGTACGCCAAGATGCCGGTCGAGGAGGACGCCTGGGCCACGGGAGGCATGATCGAGCGGCATCTGAACCTGAAGCCGGCCACGGCCGAGGCCGAACTGGACAACCTCGACCTCGACGAGCGGACCATGACGCCCATCGCGCAGCCGGGGCTGGACAACGCGCAGCCGGATCTGGGCGGTCCGGAACTCGACCTGTCGAACCTGAGCGCGCAGGAGCAGATTCTCCTGGCGGCGATGAAGAAGGCCTTCGACGGGTGACGACGCCCCGGCCGGCGAACCGGCCGGAACGGACCGCCTGCCTAAGCGGTCGGAACGGAGCGCTCGCGAAGCGGCCGGGGTGGGCACCGCAGCTGCGGTGCCCACCCCGGCCGTCGTCCGACCGTTCGCTCCGACTCAGGCGACGAGCGAGCGCAGCGGGATGCCCGCCGCGCGCAGGGCGCGTACCAGGTCGCCGAGGAACGGGTGCTCGTCGGCCGACAACCCCTGCGGGTTCGGGATGGTCAGGTACGCCGAGCCGTCCGCCACCGCGCTGCGGGCGTCGCCGGTGTACGCGCGGACGACCGCCTCGGTCCGGGCCAGGTCGCTCGCCGCGACCTGGATCCGGATCGGCCGCCAGTCGCCGCCGAGGTTCTCGGCCACCGGTGCCGTCGCCGCGGCGGCCCGCGCCGGGTCGACGGTACGGGCGTTCGGGGCGAGGCTGGCGTTCACCCCGGCGGCGGTACCGGCCGGTGCCAGCAGCGCGTTGGCGACGAGCTGCAAGCCGCTCTCGTTGTACGCCCGGAAGAGCGGGTTGAAGGCGAAGAGCACGGCGTGGCCGGCCCCCGTGGGCTCGTCGACCAGCGCCACGGTGCCGCGCAGCGCGTCCACCTCGGCCGTGTACCCGTTGTGCCAGAAGGTGTCGTCGCTCGGGTAGCGCAACACGTTGATCCCGGTGCTGCTCGGCGTCAGGATCGAGTCGTCGTTGTTGAACTGGAAGTCCTCGGCGGGCCGGCCCGCCGCCACCGCGCTGCGGTGGTCCACGTCGACCCGGAAGTGCGAGCCGATCACCTCGTACCCGGTCGGCTTCGCCTTCTCGGTGGTGGAGGTGAGCCCGGCGGCCCGCGCCATCCGGGTGCCCTCGTTGCGCAGGCCGAGGTAGGTGTGCCCCTGGGCGATCCAATTGCGCAGGTTCGCCTGCCCGGCGGCGGTGAGCCCGCCGGTCGGGCTGCTGCCGTCCGGCACCAGGAGCACGTCCCGGCCGGTGAAGGCCGGGGTGTTGTCGTTGATGTCGGCGGTGGTGACCGGCGCGAGGTCCAGCCCCCAGCGCTGGCCGAGGACGTAGCGGGCCTCACCGTACGAGCCGGCGGTGGTGGAGATGCCGGTACCGGCGAAGAGCCCGACGTCCGGGCGCCGCAGTGGGCTGCCGGCGGGCGCCTTCGCACTGGCCGACAGCGTCACCCCGCGTTCCCGAGCGGCCTGCTCGACGGCGCGGGTCAGGCCGGTCGCGGCCAGGCTGACCGTGTCGCCGTCCCGCACCAGCGGCACGCCCTGCCCGAGCAGCTGGAAGGTCAGCTCGGCCGCCGCGGCCGAGTCCAGCGGGTACGTGTACGAGCCGCGCCGGGGCGCCGATCCCGCCCGGCCGCCGTCGATCGCCTTCACCCGCTCGGCCTTCGGGGCGAGCGCGTCGCCGGTGTAGACGGTGTCGACGCCCATCAGCAGCGGGTTGCTCCAGGAGGAGACGTCGTAGAAGTACGGGAACGGCACGTACGGGTCCTCGCCCATGATCGCCTGGATCCAGTGCTTCTGCGGCTGGTCCATCGGGATCCAGTACGCCCCCGCCGGTACGGTCAGGTCGCGCGCCGAGCGACCGCCGAAGATCCGCGCGTTCGGTACCTTCAGCGGCCTGGTGAGCCGGTAGACCTCGACGTCCATGCCGCGCAGCCGCTCGACCAGCCGCCGCACGTCGCCGAGCTGCCGGTTCGGCAGCAGGAAGTACGAGCGGATGCTGACCGGCGGCACCGGGAACTGGACGGTGTTGGTCGGCTGGACCACCTCGTTCGGTTCGAGCGCGCCGGCGCGCCCCTCCGCGAGCGCGTCCTTCCAGATCTTGTAGTAGCCGCCCAGCACCTCGCGCCGGTTGGCGGCGGCCCAGCCGAGCGTGGCCCACTGGGTGTTGAACTGCTGCTGCACCCGGTCCTGTACCGCCGACGAGCTGCCCTTCTCGAAGGTCATGCCGGCGGCGCCGAAGCCGGTGGAGGGCACGGTGTCGCCGTAGCCCATGTAGAACATGTCGTAGGTGTCGTAGTTGAAGTAGCACTCGGCCGTGACCGTCTCGGTGCAGGCGCCGTTGTAGCCGAACCCGGCCTTGTTCGCCGCGCCGATCCGGTTGATCCAGTCCACCACCTCGCCGGAGATCTCGTGGTGGATCGGGTCGGCGTTCGGCGGGAAGAAGTACTGCCGGCCGCCCATCTCGTGCGCGTCGACGTAGACCTGCGGAGGGTACTGCCGGAGCAGGTCGATCTTGTCGTCCGTCTCCTGCTGAGTACGGGCGAACCAGTCGCGGTTGAGGTCGAAGCCGAACTCGTTCTGCCGCCGGGTGGCATCGCGCCCGTCCGGGTTCTGCGTCGGCACGATCACGGTGACCAGGTTGTCGTTGCGCCGCCGTACCTCGCAGTTCAGGCCGCTGGCCAGCTCGTACAGGGTCTTCAGGGCGGCGTCGGCGCCGCTCTTCTCCCCGCCGTGGACGTTGCCGGTGACCCAGACGATGGCCGGGCCGTCGGCGGCGATCCTGGCGGCCTGCCGGTCCGAGATGCGGCGCGGGTCGCGCAGCGAGCGGACCTGGTCGGCGATCTTCCGCAGCTCGCCGCGGCCGAGGTGCCGGCCGTCGGAGACGATCGCGTACGGCAGCTCCTGGCCCCGCACGCTCACCCCCATGACCCCGCTGACCACCCGGTCGGAGGCGGCGTCGACGGCCGACAGGTAGCCGCGGATCTCGTCGTTGGTGACCACGCGCTGCTGGCCGGTGCCGAGCGGGAAGCCGAGGAACGACTCCGGGCTCGGCACCGAGGCGAGCCGGGCGGCCGGATCGGTGCCGCACGGTGCGGGCGCGCCGTGTCCCGGCGTACCGTGCGCCTGCGCGGCCGTGCCGCCCAGCAGCGGCAGCGCCGAGGCGAGTACGGCGAGCGCGGTGACCCGCGCGAGTCTTCTTCGGGGGACGGGCGGTGTGACGGTGGATCCCAGCGTTCCCATGTTCGTTCCTCGTGCCTTTCGGTGGGCCTCGTGCCTTTCGGCGGGCAGGGCGGGGAAGGCGGAGACCGGATGCTATGGCCTGCGGATCAATACAGTCAAGATCTTGATACTGTGCCGGAGTCGCTGGTGACGGCCGGTGCCGCGCGTGGACCCCGACTTGAAGGTGACCAATGGGTCACCTATTTTGGAGGGGTGGCTGATGACGACCGCGTCTTCAAGGCGCTCGCCGACCCGACCCGGCGGTTCCTGCTCGACCTGCTCTTCGCCCGCGACGGGCGTACCCTCACCGAGCTGGAGTCCGAGCTGGAGATGACCCGGTTCGGGGTCATGAAGCACCTTCGAGTGCTGGAGGAGGCCGGGCTCGTCGTCACCCGGCGCTCCGGCCGGGAGAAGTTGCACTACCTGAACCCGGTGCCGATCCGACTGATCCACGACCGGTGGATCGACAAGTACACCGAGCACCACGCCGCCACCCTCGCCGACCTCAAGACCGACCTGGAGCGCGAGCCCTGAACTCACGGGATCGACGATCCCATGGGATTGACGAACCCTGGCGATCCGCCAAGACTCGTGCCACCGGCGTGATCGTCTTCGCGCAGTGGCGTACCGGGACGAGCACGCGTCCACCACCCCCGAAGGGATCTCTCATGCGGAGTTCTCGCCTCGGGCGTACGGGCCGCGCGGCGGCGCTGCTCGCGCTGCCCGTCGCCCTCGCGCTCGGCGCACCCCCGGTCCTCGCCGGACCGTCCACCCAGGCCGGTCAGGTCACCCCCGACCGCCTGCCCAGCACCGCCCAGGACGGCGTCGCGCTGATGCGGATCGTGGTGCCCGACCAGGCCGCGGTCGACCGGCTCAACGACATGGGCGTCGACCTCGTCGAGTACAAGAAGCCCGTCGCCGGCGGTCTGGAGGTGCACGCGGTCCTCAGCCCGCAGGAGTCGCAGCAGTTGCGGGCGCTCGGCATCGACGTCCGCGATCCGATCGCCGACCAGCGTGACTACGCGGCCGGTCAGGCCGAGCGCCGCGCCGCCATCGCCGAGAACGCGGTCGACGCGGCGGAGACGGACACCCTCACCCCGCTGCGCGCGGAGTCGTTCACCAGCATCGACAAGCAGCGCTTTCTCTCCGTCGAGGTCAAGTCGAGCGCGGGCGACGCGGAGACGGTGCTGACCGCTACCTGGGACGCGGGCCGCGGCACCGCACCGGACTCCGGCGGTACCGCGACGCTCGCCCGGTTCACCGACGCCGGGCAGTACATGTACCACCGCTTCGACGAGCCGCTGGCCGTCGACGCGCGCCCCACGAAGGTCACCATCACCAGCAGCCGCGGCGGCTCGGTCACCGTACCGGTCACCGAGTGGCTGGGTGAGCCGCGCAAGTCACCCAACCCGCACTACGTCTCCGACTTCGTCGACCACTACATGGACCCGACCGAGGTGACCGACCGGATCACCTCGCTGGCCCGGCAGTTCCCGAGGATCGCCCAGGTCATCGACCTGCCGTACCAGACCAACGGCTACCGCCGCGCCGCGCAGGCCCAGTTCGGCACCGCCCCCGCGAGCACCCTCTACGTCACCTCCAAGGCGTACGGGTCCGAGGGCGGCAACGACGTCAGCGTCGCGCTGACGCAGCCGGCGGCGGCCGGGGCGCCGCTGACGGTCTCGGTCGCCGGCAAGGCCGTCACGGTCAACCTCGCCACCGACGCGGCCGGCGCGGTCAGCAGCACGGCCGCGCAGGTGGTGGCCGCGCTCAACGCCGAGCCGGCGGCCGCGGCGCTGCTGACCGCCGCCACGTACCGGGGCAACGCCGGCACGGGCGCGGTCGCGGCGGCACCGGCGACCCGGCTGAGCGACAACCTCAAGGCCCCCGAGAGCGTGTCGCGCAAGCCGTTCCAGATGAAGGCGCTGCGGATCGGCAAGAAGCGGGACGGCTCGAAGGTCGGCGTCTTCCTCTACTGCCAGGAGCACGCCCGGGAGTGGGTGACCCCGCTGGTCTGCGTGGAGACCGCCGAGCGGCTGCTGCGCAACTACGCCCGGGACCCGAAGACCCGCAAGCTCGTCGACGACCTGGACATCTTCATCCTGCCCACGGTCAACCCGGACGGCGCGCACTACAGCTTCTACGACTACAACATGCAGCGCAAGAACATGACCAACTACTGCGCCGCCTCCGCCGCCGACCCCGCCTCGCGCAACTCCTGGGGCGTGGACCTGAACCGCAACTTCTCCGTCGGCTCCCTCTTCGACGGCTACAGCGGCGCCTCGACGAGCTGCACCAGCGGCACCTTCGCCGGCCCGGCCGAGCTCTCCGAGCCGGAGGCACGCAACGAGGTCTGGCTGACCGAGCGGTACCCGAACATCAAGTTCGCCATGAACACCCACTCGTACGGTGGGTACTTCATGTGGCCGCCGGGGGCGTACAAGGCGGACGGCCGGCAGCTGCTGCCCCGGGCCGACTTCGGTACCGAGAACTACTTCTGGAGCGCCTCGGACCACATCCTCGAGGCGGTCAAGTCCTGGCGCGGTACGGCGATCTGGCCCGGCCGCACCGGGCCGGTGCCGGACGTGCTGTACTCGGCGGCCGGCAACAGCGCCGACGAGCACTGGTACAACCGGGGCATCATCGGCTGGGACTTCGAGGTCGGCGCCGACCTCTACGACCAGGCGACCAAGCAGTTCCAGCCGGTCGGCTTCCAGCCGCCGTTCGCCGAGGGGCACGAGGAGGCGATGGAGTTCGCCAGCGGCCAGATCGGCATCCTCGAAGTGGCCCGGGCCTTCGCGGGTGACCGGGACCGGCCCGACTCGAAGCTGAGGGTCACCGCCCGCACCGACACCTCCACCACCTTCACCTTCACCGAGGACGAGCCGGCCAACATCTACTACACCCTCGACGGCAGCCGGCCGACGCTGAACTCGCCGAAGCTCACCTCGGCGGGCATGCGGGAGGGGGCGCAGCAGCTCACCGTCGACCGGACCACGACCGTACGCTGGTTCGCCGTCGACATCGCCGGAAACATCGAGAACAACTACCGGCCCGACGGCCGGCACGACAACTACAACCGCGAGCAGGTGCGGGTCGGCGGACGCCACTGACCCGCGTACCACGGTCGGCCGCCGGACCCGCGCGGGCCCGGCGGCCGACCCGTCTCCGCCGACCCGGTGACCGGCCCGGGGGCGGCGAATTCGCGTTGCGGGCGGTCCGGGCCCCGACGTAGGGTCCTGGCCTTGTGCACAGGGTGATCGAGGCTGCCGTTCCGGCCCGGCTGGGCAAGAGTTTCCGCTGGCTACTGGCCTCGTCCTGGGCCACCAACCTGGGCGACGGCGTGGCGGCGGCGGCCGGCCCGCTGCTGGTGGCCGCCCTCACCGACGACGCGTTCCTGGTGTCGCTGGCCGCGCTGCTGCGGTGGGCGCCGCCGCTCTGCTTCGGCCTCTACGCGGGCGCGCTCTCCGACCGGCTCGACCGGCGGCGGATCGTGATCGTCGCCAACGCCGTACGGGCGGTGGTGCTGGCCCTGCTGGTAGCCGGACTGCTGGTGGGCCGGGTCGGCGCGGTCGAGGCGCTGGTCGCGCTGGGGCTGCTGGCCACCGCCGAGGTCTTCGCCGACAACACCGCCGCCACGCTGACCCCGATGCTGGTGCGCCGGGACGACCTGTCGCTCGCCAACGCCCGGTTGCAGACCGGGTTCATCACCCTCAACCAGCTCGTCGGCCCACCGCTCGGCGCGGTGCTCTTCGCCGCGGGCACGGTGTCGCCGTTCGTGGCCGAGGCGGTGCTGGTGCTGGCCGGCATGTTCCTGGTGTCCCGGGTGATCCTGCCGGCGCACGGCCGCGACCCGGACGCGCGGGGCGGCCTGTGGCGCGACATCGCGGAGGGGTTCCGCTGGACGGTACGGCACCCGGCCGTACGCACCCTCTCCCTGACCATCCTGATCTTCAACTTCACCTTCGGCGCGGCCTGGTCGGTCCTGGTGCTCTACGCCCGGGAACGGCTCGGCCTGGGGGCCGTCGGGTTCGGGCTGCTCACCACGATCGGAGCGGTCGGCGGCCTGCTCGGCACCGCGCTCTACGGCCGGCTCACCGCGCGGGTCAGCCTGGGCAACGTGATGCGGGCCGGCCTGGTCATCGAGACCTTCACCCACCTGGGGCTCGCGCTGACCACCTCGGCCTGGCTCGCCTCGGCGATCATGTTCGTCTTCGGCGCGCACGCGTTCATCTGGGGCACCACCTCGACCACCGTGCGGCAACGGGCGGTCCCCACCCACCTCCAGGGGCGGGTGAACAGCCTCAACACCATCAGCACCTTCGGCGGCCTGGTCGTGGGCTCGGCCATCGGCGGCACCCTGGCCACCCACTACGGGGTCGTCGCGCCGTTCTGGTTCGCCTTCGTCGGCTCGGCCGTCTTCGTCCTGCTGCTCTGGCGGGAACTGGCCCGGATCGCCCACGCCGACGAGCAGCGGCCCGCACCGGCACCGGTGCCCAGCGCATAGGCCGGGCGGTCGCGGGGCACGCCGGTGCCAGGGTAGCCGCCGGGCGACGGGCCGGTCGGCTCCTGCGTACCCTTGCCGGCATGCGGCACTGCGACGAGTGCGGGTTCGACTATCCGAGTGTTCCGGCGGGAGCGCTGCCCGAGCGGCTGCGCGGGTTCGGGGCGCGGTACGCCGCGGCGCTGGACGCGGCCCGGCACCCGCGCCGCCGCCCGGCCGAGGGGGTCTGGTCACCGCTGGAGTACGCCTGCCACTTCCGCGACGTGCTCCGGGTGCAGGGCGAGCGGCTCGCGCTGGCCCTGCGGGAGACCGAGCCGGAGTTCCTCCCGATGGGGCGCGACGAACGCGCGGTCGCGGAGGCATACAACGAGCAGGACCCGGCGGTGGTCCTCGTCGAACTGGCCGGGGCGGCCCGGGAACTGGCGGACGGGTTCGGCGCCCTGGACCCGGCCGAGCTGGCCCGTACCGGCGTGTACCCGTGGCCGCGGCGCGAGGTGCGGACGGTGCTGTGGCTGGGCCGGCACACCGTCCACGAGGGAGAGCACCACCTGATGGACATCGGCCGGGCGGGGTAGCCGGGCGCGCCCGAACGTCGTGGCCCGAGGCGTCCGGCGAGGCCGCGCCCACCCGGGGGAGCGGACCGGCGGCGCCGGCGGGCGACGGTCGATCGGGCCGGCGGTGCGGTCGGGCCGGCGGGGCCGGCGGTCAGTCGGTCAGTCGGGGCGATGGTCGAGGTAGCCGGCGTGCACCGGGCACCGGGCGCAGCGGGAGCGGTCGCAGAGCCGGCAGAGCCGGGCCAGGCTCCGCTCGTCGCGTGCCCGGGGGCGGAGCACCGCCCGCGTGATCTCCGCGAGCCGGTCGCGTTGCTCGGCGTCGAGGGGTTCGAGCAACTCGGCCAGGGCCCGCTGCCGGGCCGCGAGGATCCGGGCGGCCGCCGCCGTACCGTCCGGCGTGAGGTGCAGCGCCCGGCTGCGCGCGTCCGCGCCGGCGCGCCGCTCGACCCAACCGAGCGCCAGCAGCCGGCGTACCAGGTGGGCGGTGCCGGGCTGGGAGATCTCCAGCACCCGGCCGAGCCACTCGGCGGTGACGCCGGGCTGGTCCTTCAGCACGACGACGGCCTCGGCGAGCGTCCCGCCGTGGCCCGCCGGGCCGGTCACGGCGGCGCGCATCCGTTCGCCGACGGCGAGGGCCAGCGCCCCGAGCAGGTTCGCCGCGTCGTCCGCGGGTAGATTCATAACTTGTGAATCTACCTCGCCGTGCCCTCGCCGCCATCGGCCTGATGAACCTCGCGCAGCTTCCGGTCGCGATGCGGCAGCTGCTGGTCGTCCTGATCGGACACGAGAACACGGGGAGCTTCGCCACCGCCGGGATCGCCAGCGCGGCCTGCGGCATCGGGCTGGCGCTCACCGCCCCGGTCGCCGGTCGGCTGCTGGCCCGGCTGGGGGACCGGCCGGTGCTGCTCGCCACCGGGTTCGCGCACCTTGCCGCGCTGGTCGGACTCGCCCTCGCCACCGAACCGGCCGTCTTCGTGCTGCTCGCCGCGGCCGCGGGCCTCACCACCCCGCCCGCGCTGAGCAGCGGCCGGTCCCTGCTGCCGGTCCTGGTGCCCGGGCCGGCCCTGACCCGGGCGTACGCCGTCAACGCCATCGGGCAGGAGATCCTCTACGTCGGAGGCCCGCTCGCGGTGACGCTGAGCCTCACGCTGACCGGACCGAGCGGCGCCCTGCTCGCCTTCGGCGCCATCGGCACGACCGCGCTGGTCGTCAACGCCGCGCTCGTACCCGGGCGCGCGCCCGCCGCCACCGACGCCCCCGGGCCCGGACCCCGTACCGGCCGCCCCGCCTTCCGGACGCTGGTCGCCGTGCACTTCGCGTACATGATCGCCATCGGCGCGATGTGGGTGCTGGTGCCCGCGTTCGCGGCCGGCGCCGGGCACCCGGACCAGGCCGGTCTGCTCATCACCCTCTGGTCGGTGGGAAGCCTGGCCGGCGGGCTGCTGCTGGCCGCGCGGGGCCGCCGGGGCGCCCTGGCCACCGGCTACCTGGTGCTGCTCGGGGCGCTGGCCGGCACCTCCCTCGGGCTGCTGCTGCCCCGTACCGTGCCGCAGCTCGCCGTGGCGATCACGATCTTCGGGCTGGCGTTGGCGCCGTGGCTGGCGGTGACCGACGAGCTGATGGCCCGGGCCACACCCCCGCCGCACACCGCCGCCGCCTTCGGCTGGTTGCAGACCGCCGGGCAGCTCGGCGTGGCGATCGGCGCGGGCATCAGCGGCCGGATCCACGACCGGTACGGCGCGAACGCGGCGTTCCTGCTGGTCTCCGGCGCGCTGCTGACCGCCTTCGGGCTGGCGTTGTACCGTCGCCGGTGGCTGCGTACCGTGACCGACCCGGCCCAGCCGCCGACCGTGCCCGCGCCGGCCGAGCCCGTCGGCCGCTGACCGGCCCGACCCGCGCCCCGGCCGCCGGGGTCACCCCGCGAGGTGACCCCAACGGTCGGCCAACTCGGCCCACGTGCCCCGGGCCACCGCCGTACCGCCGACCAGCACCACCACCAGGTCGGCCTGGGCCAGCGCCGCCCGCTTGGAGGTCGAGCCGATCACCGTCACGCCGTGCTCGCGCAGCGCCCGCCACAGGTCCAGCTCCGTGGTGACGTCGAGCGCCGAGGAGACGTCGTCGGCGATCAGCAGCTCGGTACGCGGCGCCAGCGCCCGGGCCAGGGCGAGGCGTTGCAGCTGCCCACCGGAGAGCCGGGTGCCCTTGTGCCCGATCAGCAGGCCCAGCCCGCCGCCGCTGGCCGCCAGGTCGTGCTCCAGCTGCGCGGTCGCGACCGCGCTGGCCGCGTCCACGTCGTGCCCGAGCCGGATGTTGTCGGAGATCGTCCCGGAGAGCACCCGGGGGAGCTGGGCGACGTACCCGACCTGGTTCGGCCGCAGGAACAGCTCCGGTTCGGTGATCGGCTGGCCGTTCCAGCGCAGCGCCCCGCTGTGGTGGACGATCCCGGCGAGCGCCCGCAGCAGCGAGGACTTGCCGGCGCCGACCGGCCCGACCACGAGCACCAGCTGACCGCGCTCCACGGTCAGGTCGACGTTACGTACCCCGATCGTGCCGTCCTCGTGCACGGCGCCGAACCCGGCCAGCTCCAGCCGGTGCAGCGCGTGCCGTGGCGCCGCGTCGGGGGTCGGCGCGGTACCCGCCGACAAATCCACCCCCGGCACCGGCGCCGAGTACGCCCCGACGCCGGACATGGCGACCGTACGCCGGGTCCAGACTCGGGCCGAGGGGAGCTGCGACACCAGCGACGCCGTGGTCCAGGCGAAGAAGCGGGCCGCGCCGAGCGTCGCCACCGCCACCAGGGTCGCCGCCGCCGACAGGCCGCCGGCCAGGTACAGCGCCCAGACCGCGATCGGCAGCAGCCCGGCGGCGAGCGACGGGGTCGACCGGGACCAGACCATCATCTTGATCTCCCGCCGCTGGCGGTCGCTGCGTACCCGGTCGAGCCGGGCCAGGTGCGCCAGCACCGGGCGGGTCGCCCCGGCCAGCTTGACCGTACGGGCCGACGAGAGCGACGAGACCAGCGCCGTGGCGAACGCGGCGCGGGCCGCGACCGTCTTGCGCGCCGAGCGCGCGAGCCGGGGCCCGAACAGGGTCGCGGCCAGGCCCGAGACAAGCATCGTGCCGGCGAAGAAGAGCGCCGGTACGACCGACCCCGAGACCGCGGTCATCCCGACGAGGATGACCAGGCACATGAACTGGTCGATCAGGTTGTCGGCGAGCACCACCACCCGCTCGGTGTCGCCGCCCTGCGCGACCACCTCGGCCGGCGTGTGCGCGCTGACCCGGCGCGGCCCGGTCTGCCCGTGCACCAGGCGAAGGCTGATCCGCAGCATCTGCCGGACCCACCACTCCGGGAACCAGGTGCCCGTGTAGTACGGCAGCGGCAGCGCCACCAGCAGCCCGAACACGATCCCGGCGGTCGGCCAGAAGAGGCCGCCGCGGCCGTCCACCAGCTCGGCCCAGAGCCAGGCCAGCAGCGAGCCGTCCAGGCTGAGCAGGGACATGACGGAGAAGACCGCCACCGCGCCGAGGCCCCACCGGGGGTCGTTCACGGCGAGCCGGAACACCTCCCGCATGGTCCGCGCGGGGGGTGGCTCGGGCAGCGACGGCGGGTCCGCCCTGACCGCCACGGTCAGGTCACCGTCCGCCCGCGCCGCCGGCAGCGCCCCGCCGTCGTGTGCCCGGCCGTCGTGGGTACGGTCCGCCGGGTGGGCGCCGCCCTCCCCGTGGCCCGCCGGCCCGGGTACGAGCACCCCGCCGCCGGCCAGCGCCGCGCCGTCGCCACCGGCCGTGGAGCCGGTGCCGCCCGGTTCGAGCGTCTCCGGCTCCGGCCAGGCCGTCGCCAGGTCCGGTTCGGCCAGGGCGAGGGCGTCCGGGTCGGCCACGGCGAGCCCGCCGCCGGTACCGCGCTCGATGCTGCCCGGCGCCGCGCCCCGTGCCTCGGCCCGGCCCGGTACGCCGGCCCCGATCGGCGTACCGCCGACCGCGGCGCCACTCGTCGCGGTGCCGCCGACCGTCGTGCCGGTCGTCACCGCGGCGCCGGTCGGCGCGGTGTCGGTGACGAGCGTGCCGGTCGCCGTCGCCGTCGTCGTGGCGTCGCCGTCCGGCGTACCCGCCTCGACGGCCGTGCGGCCCTGGCTGGTGGCGAGCAGCCGCGCGAACCGGCGCGACTCGCGCAGCGGACCTGCCTCCAGCACCGCGCCGTCGGCCAGCACCACGACTTCGTCGCAGCGCCGCACCGACGAGAGCCGGTGCGCGATGACGATGCCGATCCGGTCGCGCAGCAGCCGTTCGGTGGCCCGCTGTACCCGGGACTCGGTGACCGGGTCCAGTCGCGCGGTCGCCTCGTCGAGGATCACCACGTGCGGGTCGCGTACCAGGATCCGGGCGAACGCGACGAGCTGTTCCTGCCCGGCGCTCAGCACGTGCCCGCCGTCGCCGAGCCGGGTCTCCAGCCCCTCCGGCAGACTCGCCACCCAGGACTCCAGCCCCAGTTCCCGTACCGCGCGGGCGGCCGGTTCGAGCAGCTCCGGATCGAACAGGGCGATGTTCTCGGCGAGCGTGCCGGCGAGGATCTCGGTGCGCTGCGGCACGACGGCGACCCAGCGGCGCAGCCCTTCGAGGTCGACGTCGACCAGGTCCGTGCCGCCGAGGAAGACCGCGCCGCGCGGCACGTCGACGGCGCGGGTGAGGATCTTGGCGAGGGTGGACTTGCCGGAGCCGGTCCGCCCGATCAGCGCGTACGAGCGACCCCGGGCGAAGGTCAGGCTCACGTCCCGCAGGGCCGCCCGGCGCCCGCCCTCGGGATCGTGGGTGGAGTAGGCGAAGGTGAGGTTCCGGACGAGCAGGTCCCCGTCGGTGGGGTCCGCCCCGCCGGAGGGCTCCTGCCGGGCGCCGCGCAGCAGCTGCACCCGGGCCCAGGCGCCGAGGGCGTACTGCAGCTCCGGCAGCATCCGGCTGAGCCCCTCGACCGTGGCGCCGAAGGCGAGGACGAGCAGCCAGACCGCGGTGAGCCGGGCCCCGTCGATCCGGCCGGTGGCCAGCGCCCAGACCCCGCCGACCACCACCGCCGCGATCCCGGCCCGCATCACCCCGGTGGCGGTGGTGGTGATCGAGGCCGACATCGCCCAGACCCGGCGGCCCCGCGCCAGCACCTCGCTGGCCCGGCGGGCATAGAGCTTCAACACGTACGGCCGGGCCAGGCTGGTACGCACGTCGTCCTGCCCGTGGATGGCCTCCTCCATCACCGCGGCGAGGTCGGACCAGGACTCCTCCTCGGCCATCCGGGCCGGGCCGATCTTCCTGGTCCGGCCGGCCAGCCCGACGGCGAGCAGCCCGGCCAGCAACAGCATCCCCACCCCGGCCGGCCACCAGAGCGCGAGCGCGATGGCGATCGAGAGCACGCCCATGGTCAGCGACTGGGCGATCCGTACGCCGTGGCCGCGCAACTCGGAGGCGACCTGGTACACGTCGTTGTCGATCCGGTCGAGCAGTTCGCCGACCGGCGTGGTCTCCAGCGTCGGCAGGTCCTGCCCGAGGGCGACCCGGCAGAGCCGCCGCCGCACGTCGGCGGACCAGTCGGCGGTCAGCCCGGCGGTGATCAGGCCGACCGCGAGGTCCGTGAGGACGGCCGCGATCAGCGCGGCGGCCAGCGCCGCGAACATCACGAGCGAGCGGTGCACGAGCACCGCACCGGCCAGCGCGGCGGCGGCGGACTGGCCGGCCGCGCCCAGGGCGATCAGCCCGGCGACGGTCGCGGTGCGACGCGGCGAGGTGGTCCACAGGTCGTGGAGCAGACGCATGGGAGATCCCCCGGGCGTAGTGGGCGGGTCTCCACCCTCCCGTGGACGCCGGGATCGTTTCAACGCAATTACGGTACGTGCACCCCCGCGGGTGCCTCCGCGATCTAGGGCAAATCCTCGTGGATGGATCTCCATCCACGAGGATTTGCCCTAGATCGACGAGTGCTGGTCAGGCGAGGTACGCGCGCAGGTGCCGGGCGGTCAGCGACTCGCCGCGCTCGACCAGCTCGGCCGGCGTACCGGTGAAGACCACCCGGCCGCCGTCGTGCCCCGCGCCGGGGCCCAGGTCGACGATCCAGTCGGCGTGCGCCATCACGGCCTGGTGGTGCTCGATGACGATCACCGTGTTGCCGGCGTCGACCAGCCGGTCCAGCAGCCCGAGGAGCTGGTCCACGTCGGCGAGGTGCAGCCCGGTGGTGGGCTCGTCCAGCACGTAGGTCGCGGCCTTCTCGGCCATGTGGATGGCGAGCTTGAGCCGCTGCCGCTCGCCGCCGGAGAGCGTGGTGAGCGGCTGGCCGAGCCCGAGGTAGCCGAGCCCGACGTCGGCGAGCCGGTCGAGGATGACCCGGGCCTGACCCGACGGGAAGAAGTCCCGGGCCTCGGCGACCGACATCGCCAACACCTCGCTGATGTTCCGGCCGCGCAGCCGGTACGTGAGCACCTCGGGCGTGAACCGCCGGCCCTCGCACTGCTCGCAGACCGAGGCCACCCCGGCCATCATGGCCAGGTCGGTGTAGACCAGGCCGATCCCCTTGCAGTTCGGGCAGGCGCCCTCGGAGTTGGCGCTGAACAGTGCGGCCTTGACCCCGTTGGCCTTCGCGAAGGCGGTCCGGATCGGGTCCAGCAGGCCGGTGTAGGTGGCCGGGTTGCTGCGGCGGGAGCCGCGGATGGGCGACTGGTCGGCCACCACCACGCCGTCGCGGCGCGGCAGGCAGCCGTGGATCAGGGAGCTCTTGCCCGAGCCGGCGACCCCGGTGACCACGGTCAGTACGCCCAGCGGGATGTCCACGTCGACGTCCCGGAGGTTGTGCAGGTTGGCGCCCCGGATCGGGAGCTGCCCGGTGGGCTGCCGGAACCGCTCCCGCAGCCGGATCCGGTGGTCCAGGTACCGCCCGGTCAGCGTCCCCGAGGCGCGCAGCCCGGCGACGTCGCCGGCGAAGCAGAGCTGGCCGCCGGCCGGTCCGGCGCCCGGACCGAGGTCGACCACGTGGTCGGCGATCTCGATGGTCTCGGGCTTGTGCTCGACCACCAGCACCGTGTTGCCCTTGTCCCGCAGCCGCAGCAGCAGGTCGTTCATCCGCTGGATGTCGTGCGGGTGCAGGCCGACCGTGGGCTCGTCGAAGACGTACGTGACGTCGGTGAGGCTGGAACCGAGGTGCCGGACCATCTTCACCCGCTGGGCCTCGCCGCCGGAGAGCGTGGCCGACTCGCGGTCCAGGCTCAGATAGCCGAGACCGATCTCGACCAGTGAGTCCAGCGTCTCCGACAGGGTGCTCACGAGCGGCTTCACCGACGGGTCGGTGATCCGGCGGACGAACTCGGCGAGGTCGCTGATCTGCATGGCCGAGCACTCGGCGATGTTCCTCCCGTCGATGCGGGCGGAGAGCGCGGCCGGGTTGAGCCGGGTGCCGGCGCACTCCGGGCACCGGGTGAAGGTGACCGCCCGGTCCACGAACGCCCGGACGTGCGGCTGCATCGACTCCCGGTCCTTGGCCAGGAAGGTCCGCCGCACCTTCACCACGAGCCCCTCGTACGTGGTGTTGATGCCGGACTGCTTGACCTTGGTGGCGGGCTTGTGCAGGAAGTCCTGCCACTGCTCCGGGGTGTAGTCGCGCAGCTTCACGTCCGGGTCGAAGAAGCCGGACTGGGCGATGACCTGCCAGTACCAGGAGCCGACCGCGAAGTTCGGTACCGTGATCGCGCCCTCGTTGAGCGAGCGGTCGACGTCCACGAGCTGGCCGACGTCGATGTCCGAGATCCGGCCGAGCCCCTCGCAGCGCGGGCACATCCCCTCGGCGCTGTTGAAGCTGAACGCGGTCGAGGTGCCGACGTGCGGGGTACCGACGCGGCTGAAGACGATCCGCAACATCGTGTACGCGTCGGTGGCGGTACCGACCGTGGAGCGGGAGTTGGCGCCCATCCGCTCCTGGTCCACCACGATGGCGGCGCTGAGGTTGCGCAGCGCGTCGACGTCGGGCCGGCCGAGGCTCGGCATGAACGACTGGATGAAGGCCGTGTAGGTCTCGTTGATCAGGCGCTGCGACTCGGCCGCGATCGTGCCGAAGACCAGGGAGGACTTCCCCGATCCGGAGACCCCGGTGAAGACCGTGAGCCGGCGCTTCGGTATGTCGAGCGAGACGTTGGCGAGGTTGTTCTCCCGGGCGCCGCGCACCTCGATCACGTCGTGACTGTCCGCCGCGGACCACCGTCCGGTAGCCATGTTTCCCCCGATCTCCGTACAGCGTAAAGAGTTGGCGGGGTAAAGCTACCGCACGCCGCGCCGACTGCCGGGCCACGCCCGACCCGCCGGCCGCGGAGATTGGCCCCGGCGTACGCCCGGTCGTCAGCCCTGGCCCGAGCCCGGCTCGGAGAGCCTGCGGTGCAGCTGGGCCTTGACCTGGTCCGGCGTGATTTTCGAGGCTCCGGTCAGCAGGCGGTTCACCAGCGAACCGGCGACCACGTGGTCGCGCCCCTTCGCCAGCGCCTCGAAGCCCTGCCGGGCGACCTCGGCCGGGTCGTCCTTGCGGCCCGAGCCGGCCCGGGTGTCCAGCATGTCGGCCCGCTCGAAGAACCGCGTGTCGGTGACGCCCGGCATCAGCGCGGTCACGGTGACGCCGGTGTCCTTCAGCTCGTTGGCCAGCGCCTGCGAGAAGGACTGGAGGAAGGACTTGGAGGCGGCGTAGACGGCCTCGAACGGTCCGGGCTGCGCGGCGGCGATCGACGACGTGAACAGGATCCCGCCCGTACCGCGCTCGACCATCTCCTGCACGCAGCGCTTGGCCAGGTGCACCGCCGAGCGTACGTTCAGGTCGACGATGTTCAGCTCGGCCGCGAGGTCGGTACGGGCGAACGGGCCGCCCACGCCGACCCCGGCGTTGATCGCTACGGCGTCCAGCGGGCGGTTCAGCGAGCGGATCCGCTGGTACAGCCGCTCCACGCCGTCGTAGCTGGCCAGGTCCACCTGGACGGGCTCGACCCGGGCGCCCGACGCCGCGAGCGCGCGGGCGAGGTCGGTGATCCCGGCGTCCTCGGCCGCGACCACCACGTCGTAGCCGTGCTCGGCGAACTGCCGGGCGAGTTCGTAGCCGATGCCGCTGGAGGCACCGGTGATCGCGGCCAGCGGCCGGTCGGTCGGGTTCACCATGGGGCTCTCCTCTCCCGCTCCGCCCCTATGGGTGCCCCCTGTCGTGCCGCCCTAACACCGACCGGGCGGAATCTCCGCACCGACCGCCACCCGACCGGGTGGGACCGCGCCGGCCCGACCGGGCGCGGTCAGGCCACCACCCGGTCGGCGCCGCCCGCCGCGACCGGGCGCGGTCAGGCCGCCTCGGCGGGCGCGGCCCGGGACTCCTCGGCGAAGTGGCAGGCCACCACCTGGTCGGCGGCGCCGTCCGGCCCGGTGTCGATGGTCCGCAGCACCGGCTGCTCCCGCGCGCAGCGCTCCCGGGCGAGCCGGCACCGGGTGTGGAACCGGCAGCCGGCCGGCGGGGCGGTCGGGCTGGGCGGGTCGCCGGCGAGCCGGATCCGGTCGGTCAGCCGGCGCCGGGTACGGTCCACCACCGGCGAGGCGGAGAGCAGCGCCTGGGTGTACGGGTGCGCGGGCGCGTCGTACACGGTGGTGGTCTCCCCGATCTCGGCGAGCCGGCCGAGGTACATCACCGCGGTCCGGTCCGAGACGTGCCGCACCACCGACAGGTCGTGCGCGATGAAGACCAGCGCGATCCCCATCCGCCGTTGCAGGTCGCGCAGCAGGTTGACCACCTGGGCCTGCACCGACATGTCCAGCGCGGAGACCGGCTCGTCGCAGACCAGCACCTCCGGGTCGAGGGCGAGCGCGCGGGCGATGCCGATGCGCTGGCGCTGCCCGCCGGAGAACTGGTGCGGGTAGCGGTGCATCAGCTCCGGGGCCAGGTTGACCAGGGAGAGCAGCTCGGCGACCCGGTCGCGGCGGGCCGCCCCGCCGGTGACCCGGCGGTGCACCATCAGCGGCTCGGAGACCAGGTCGAGCACGTTCATCCGCGGGTCCAGCGAGGTGTACGGGTCCTGGAAGACCATCTGTACCCGCTGGTGCATCCGCCGCCGCTCGCGTCCCCGGGCCCGGGTGACGTCCACCCCGGCGACCTCGATCCGGCCCGAGTCGGGGCGCTCCAGCCCGACGAGCATCCGGGCCAGCGTCGACTTGCCGCAGCCGGACTCGCCGACGATGCCGAGCGACTCGCCGGCGCGCAGCCGCAGGCTGACCCCGTCCACGGCGCTGACCCGGGCCCGGTGTCCGCCGGCCCGTCCCGTGCGGTACGTCTTGTGCAGGTCACGCGCGTCGAGCACCAGCTCACCCGATGACGGCGGCATGCAGCACCTCCTTCGCGAGATGGCAGGCCGAGGCGCGGCCGGCCGAGACGGTGGTGAGCGGGGGGCGCTCGGTCCGGCACCGGTCGACCGCCCGGGCGCACCGGGGGTGGAACGGGCAGCCCGAGGGCTGGTTGCCGGGGGTGGGCGGGCTGCCCGGGATGGCGTACAGCTCGCGGCCGCGCTGCTCGACCTGCGGCACCGAGCGCAGCAGCGCCTCGGTGTAGGGGTGGGCCGGGCGGGTGAGCAGGTCGTCGGCGCTGCCGGACTCCACCACCCGGCCGGCGTACATCACCACCACCCGGTCGGCGACCTCGGAGACCACGCCCAGGTCGTGCGTGATCAGCAGTACCGCCATGTCCAGCTCGCGCCGCAGCGAGTCGAGCAGCTCCAGGATCTGGGCCTGGACCGTCACGTCGAGCGCGGTGGTGGGCTCGTCGGCGATGACCAGCTCGGGCCGGAGCGCGATGGCCATCGCGATGAGGATGCGCTGGCGCATGCCGCCGGAGAACTGGTGCGGATAGTCGCCGATTCGCCCGGCCGGGTCCGGGATGCCGACCTGGCCGAGCAGCTCGACGGCGGCGGCCCGGGCCCGCCGGCGGGACGTCTCGCGGTGCTCACGGAACAGCTCGCCGAGCTGGTCGCCGATGGAGAGCACCGGGTTCAGCGCGGAGAGCGCGTCCTGGAAGACCATGCTCATCCGGCTGCCGCGCAGCTCCCGGCGTTGCCGTTCGGGCAGGTCGAGCAGGTCGGTGTCGCCGAGCCGCAGCCGCTGCGCGTGGACCGTGGCGTTGCCGGCCGACAGGCCCATCATCGCCCGGGCGGCGGCGGACTTGCCGGAGCCGGACTCGCCGAGCAGGGCGACCAGCTCGCCCCGGCCGACGTCGAGGTCGAGGTCGACCACGGCCGGTACGGGCCCGCGGCGGGTACCGAACGTCACCGAGAGACCGCGTACCTGTAACGCGGTGTCGGGGGAGTGACGCATCTGTTGCCTCCCGGTAAATCATCCGGTCTTCTATGCCTGAACCTTGCTCGATTGCCCGCTGCTCTGCCTGTTTCTCTTTTGCATCTTGACTACAGTGCCGGATTATTGCAAGCCTTGCATGAGTCGCCCGGCGAGTACTCGTCACCACGGGGTGCCGGCCCGTTCCCGAGGCGGGACGACAGCGCGAACCCGCGCGTCCCGTGGGACGACGGCCGGCGACCGGCACGACAGCGAGGGCGGGCGCCCGGCACGGGTGGTCCCGCCGCTACGGCGCCGCCGCATGGACGCGGCCGCGTGCACCGACGGCGACGCCACAGGAGAGGGGAGCTTTGATGCTGGAGAGCGCAAAGCGGTACACGGGCTACACGGCGTACGACTATCTCGAGCCGGGCCGGGACTACAAGGTGTTCACCTACGCCGAGCAGATCGGCCGGGTGCCGGCGTACCAGGGGTTGGAGCTGTCCGACAGCCAGCGCGAGCGGACGGTGCGGCTGCTCACCGACGAGATCGTCATCTCGCTGCACGACCACGTGCAGGTCTTCCCGGCCGACCTGGGCCAGCTGCGCGAGCACATCCGCACCGGGCGCGAACCCACCGGCTACCGGGGGCTGGCCCGCTCCGGCATGACCGCGGTCTTCGACAACGGCATGGACGGCACCTGCTGCATCTCCAGCGACGCGGGCTGGAAGTACCAGGACGTCCTCTTCGACCTCGGCGTGCGCATGGCCGACCTGGCCCACCAGGACTTCGTCGTCAAGGCGGAGTCGCTCAAGGACATCTACCACGCCCACGAGACCGGCCGGCTGGCCCACGTCTTCGCGCTCGAGGCGGCGACCCCGATCGAGAACGAGGTGGACCGGCTCGACGTGCTGTACGGCTTCGGCGTACGGCAGATCGGCATCGCGTACTCCGAGGCGAACTACCTCGGCAGCGGCCTCAAGGAGCGCGGCGACGGCGGGCTGACCTACTTCGGCGAGCGGGCCGTGGAGCGGATGAACAAGCTCGGCCTCGCCATCGACATCTCGCACTCCGGCGACCGCACCGCGCTCGACGTGATCAAGCACTCGACCAAGCCGGTCTTCATCACCCACTGCGGATCCCGCGAGGTCTGGCCGACCAACCGGATGAAGCCGGACGCGCTCATCAAGGCGTGCGCCGAGCGTGGCGGCGTCATCGGCATCGAGGCCGCCCCGCACACCACCCTCTCCGAGGCGCACCCGCGGCACAGCCTCGAATCGGTGATGGACCACTTCACCCACCTGGTGGACGTGCTCGGCATCGACCACGTCACCTTCGGTCCGGACACCCTCTTCGGCGACCACGTCGGCCTGCACGACGCGTTCGCCGGCAACCTCTCCATCTCCCAGGCGCACGGCCACGTCGAGCACCCGCGGGTGGAGTACGTCGACGGCCTGGAGAACCCGGCCGAGTGCTTCTACAACATCATCGGATGGCTGGTCAGCCACGACTACTCGGACGACGAGATCCGCAAGGTGGTCGGCGGCAACACCGTCCGGGTCCTCGAGGAGGTCTGGGTCTAGATGCGTGTCCGCCTTCCCCTCGTCGCGTTCTCCTCCCTCGCCGCGGTGGCCGCGCTGGCCGCCTGCGCCCCGTCCGCACCGCGGCAGGCGGCGGACTCCGGCGACGCGACCCTGACGATCGCGACCACCACCGACGTGGTCAACTTCAACCCGCTGATCGGCAACAGCCGTACCGACAACTGGGTCACCGACCTGATGTACCCGCGGCTGCTGACCATCGACGCCAACGGCAACAAGCAGCCCTACCTGGCGAAGTCCTACGGCTACACCAACCCGACCACCGGGTACTGGGACATCCGCGACGACCTCAGGTGGAGCGACGGCAAGCCGGTCACCGCCGACGACGTCGCCTACACCATCAACGCGATCCTCAGGGACAAGCCCGCCGGCAACACCACCTACGGGCAGATGTCCAACGTCGACTCCGCCTCGGCGCCGTCACCGACCCGGGTCGAGCTGAAGCTGAAGCGGCCCGACTCGACCGTGGTCGGCGAGGTCGGCTTCTGGATGAACGTGGTACCGAAGCACGTCTTCGAGTCGGCCGGCAGCGTGGCGAAGTTCGCCAACAACGCCAACTGGGTCAGCGCCGGACCATACCGGCTGACCACCGTCGCGAAGGGGCAGAGCTACACGCTGGAGCGGGTCACCCCGTACCCGTTCGCCCCCGGCGGCACCCCGACCGTCGCCAAGATCGTGTACCGGGTCTACCCGGACATCAACACCGAGATCCTGGCGCTGAAGAACGGCGACGTCGACCTGATCGGCAACGCGCTGCCCCCGGCGCAGGTGAAGAACCTCCAGGCGGTCAGCGGGGTCAAGGTCGAGCAGGTACCGGGCCTCGGGTACGCGCACATGGCGTACAACATGACCCGCAAGCCGCTGGACCAGGTGAAGGTACGCCAGGCGCTCGCGCACGCGGTGGACTACAACGCGATCCGCACGGTCGTGCTGCAGGGGCAGGCGGTCACCACCGGCTCCAGCCCGATCCCGCCGGCGCTCAAGGACTGGGTCAACCCGTCGTTGCAGGAGTACAACTACGACCCGAACCTCGCCCGGCAGCTGCTCCAGGAGGCCGGGTACGGACCCGGCAGGCCGCTCGCCCTCACGATGATCTACTCGTTGCAGGACGCGGTGACCGCCCAGTGGGCCAGCATCGTCAAGGACGACTCCGCCAAGGCCGGCATCACCATCAACCTCCAGGGGATGGACCGCAACACGTACCTGGCCAAGACGGCCGCCGGCGACTACGACATCTACGCGGGCAACTTCGCGATCATGGACGACCCGACGACGAACATGTCCCTGACGTACCTGCCGAAGGGCGCGATCAACTACTCGCTCGTCGACGACCCACGGCTCTCCGGGCTGATCACCCAGGCCCAGCAGACCACCGACAAGGCGCAGCAGAAGCAGCTGATCTGGCAGGCCACGGCGCTGGTGCACGACAACGTCTACGACAACGTCATGTACATGCAGAACCTCTACTTCGCCCACGGTTCCGCCTGGAGCGGCTTCGTCGTCAAGCCCAGCGAGCTGCTCTCCCTGCTCGACCCGGAGTCGCTCGCCAACGTGAAGAAGAACGGGTGACCCGAGATGCCACCGGTTGCTCGATTCGCGGCTCGCCGGCTGGGCCGGGGGGTGCTGACCCTGTGGTTCGCCAGCACGGTCACCTTCCTGCTGCTCCGCCTGCTGCCCGGTGACCCCGCCCTGGCGGTGGCCAGCCCGAACATGACCCCGCAGGCGCGCGCGATCCTGCTGCACCAGTACGGCCTGGACGAGCCGCTGCTCAGCCAGTACGGCCGGTACCTGTGGCAGCTGCTGCACGGCAACCTCGGCATCTCCTTCACCCAGCAGGTCCCGGTCAGCTCGGTGCTCCTGGCCCGGCTGCCCTGGACCCTGCTGCTGACGCTCTCGTCGCTGCTGGTGACGGTCGCCGTCGGCGTCCCGCTCGGGGTGCTGGCGGCGACCCGCCCGCGGGGGGTGCTGGACCGGCTGGTGCAGGTCGGCGGGGTCACCGGACAGTCCCTCTTCGTCCCGAGCGTCGGCATCTTCCTGCTCTTCGTGCTCGGGCTGCAACTGCACTGGCTGCCGATCGGCGGCGCGTACAGCCCGGGGGTCTACGGCCCGGCCTGGTACGGCGACGTCGCCGCCCACCTGGTCCTGCCCTGCGTCAGCCTCGCCCTCGTGCAGCTCGGCTCGTACGTGCTGACGCTGCGCTCCACGCTGATCGAATCGCTCGGCGAGGACTACTGCGTGCTGGCCCGGGCCAAGGGGCTGCCGAACCGCAAGGTGGTCTGGAAGCACGGGCTGCGCAACGCGCTGCTGCCCACCACCACCCTGGTCGGGCTGCAACTCGGCTACCTGGTCGGCGGCGCCGTGCTGACCGAGACCGTCTTCGCCTACCCCGGCATCGGGCGCGGCATCTACGAGGCGGTCACCCAACTCGACTACCCCGTGCTCCAGGGCGCGTTCGTGCTGCTCGCCGCCACCGTCGTGGTGGCGAACGTGCTGACCGACCTGGCGTACGGGCTGCTCGACCCGAGAGTGAGGACGGCATGACCGCCGTGGGCACCCCCGCCGTCGGTACGCCGCTGGAGACCACCGCGAACGACCAGGTCTCCGCCGCGCGGGCGACCTGGTCGGCGTTCCGGCGCAACCCGCTCGGCCTGGTCTCCGTCGGCATCCTGCTGGTGCTGGTCCTGGTCGGCGCGTTCGCCCCGCTGCTCGTCGACGCCCCGCGCGGCTACGGCGACCAGGTCCTCCAGGCGCCCTCCGGCGCGCACTGGTTCGGTACCGACAACCTCGGGCGGGACATCTTCGCCGAGGTGGTCTGGGGCGCGCGGATCAGCATCGTGGTGGCCGCGCTCTCCTCCGCGCTGGCGATCCTGATCGGCGTACTCGTGGCCGTGCTCGGCGCCTACTTCCCGAAGGCGGACGCGGTCATCGGTACCGTCGTCGACCTCTGCCTCGCGCTGCCGGTGCTGCCGCTGATGATCCTGGTGGCGGCGCTGTCCGGGCCGAGCCTGACCACCGTGGTCCTGGTCATCGCCTTCTTCTCCTGGCCCGAGGTGACCCGGGTGGTCCGCTCGCAGGCGCTCTCCGTGGTCCGGCTGCCCTACATGGACGCGGCCCGGCTCACCGGCGGCTCGCACGTCTGGATCATCCGTAAGCACCTGCTGCCGGCGGTCGCCCCGGTGGTCGTGGTCTCCGTGGTGCTGACCGCGTCCCGGGCCGTACTCACCGCCGCCAGCCTGGCCTTCCTCGGGCTGAGCGACCCGAACAGCTGGTCCTGGGGGCGGATCCTCTACGAGGCCGAGCAGTCCGGCTCGATGTCCAGCGCCTGGTGGACCACGCTCTTCCCGTCGCTGGCGATGCTCGCCCTGGTCGTCTCGGCCACCCTCATCTCGATCGCCTACAACGACGCGCGCAACCCGCGCACCCGGGAGGAGCAGTAGCGTGCCCGCCACCCCGCACCCGCCGGCCGAGGCGTCCCCCCGGCCACCGGAGGAGTCTCCCGCGCGCCCGCCGGCCGTACCGTCGCGGCGAATGCCGGTCGGATCGTCGCAGCGGCTGTCGGCCGCGTTCTACCGCACCCTGCAGGACGACCTCCGCGCCGAGCTGGACCGGGCCGGCCTGGACGCGGTACTCGCCGACCACGCCGACGACGTCGCCTACCTGACCGGCTTCTTCCACCATCCCGGCGAGCGCCCCGTCGCGGTGCTGCTCGGCGTCGACGGGACCAGCCGGCTGCTCCTGCCCGAGCTGGAGCGCGAGCACGCGCAGGCCCAGCACGCCCTGGCCGACCTGGTCGGCTACCCCGAGTTCCCGGGGCTGCGGCCACCGCTGACGTACCTCGCCCCCGTCACCGGCCGGATCGGGTACGCGGGCAGCATGACCGTCTCCCGGCTGGACGAGGTGCGCGCCGCCTTCCCGGCCGCCACGCTCGTGCGTACCGACGTGATCGCCCGGGCCCGGCTGCGCAAGCGGCCGGAGGAGATCGCGCTGCACGCGGAGGCGGCCCGGATCACGGACCTGATGCTCGCCGCGGGCCGCGCCCTGGTCGAGGAGGCCGTCGCCGCCGGCGGCGAGCTGCCCAGCGAGGCCGAGCTGGCCCGGCACGTCGGCGCGGTCGGCGCCGCCACCATGTACGCCGAGCACTCCGACGTGGTGGTGGTCTCGCCGCTGGCCGGCGGGCTCGTCTACGCCGGCGCCAACAGCGCCCGGCCGCACGCCCTGCCCTCGGGGTACCGGCTGCGCCCCGGCGAGGTCTTCATGCTCTCGCTCGGCTGCGCCGTGGGCGGCCGGTTCGTCGAGGGGGAGCGGACCTTCGTCCTCGGCGAACCCACCGCCGAGCAGCGCCGCTACTACGAGGCGGTCCGCCAGGCGCAGCAGACCGGCGGCGAGGCGCTGCGCCCCGGGCTGCCATGCGCCCGGGCCAACCAGGCGTGCCTCGACGTGATCCGGGCGGCCGGGCTCGCCGGGTACCTGCGCCACCGGCAGGGACACGGCATCGGGCTGGGCATGCACGAGCCGCCGTGGCTCTCCGACGGCGACGACACCCCGCTGGAGGCCGGAATGATCGTCTCCAACGAACCCGGCATCTACGTGCCGGGCCACGGCGGCTACCGCATCTCCGACTCGATGCTGGTCACCGAGGACGGTGCCCGCCCGTTCACCGCGTACCCCCGGTCCCTCGACGACGTGGTCGTCGCGCTCTAGGAAGCTCCAGGAAGGAAGTACCGTGCGGCTGCTCATCAACGGCAACGAGCTGGAGGTCGAGGTCTTCGGCGCGGACGACGCCCCGGTCCTGATCGCCCACCACGGCGCGCCGGGCCTGGGTTCGCGGTCCGAACCCCGGGCCACCTTCGCCCCGTTCGCGGACACCTACCGCGTGATCGTCTTCGACGCGCGCGGGTCGGGGGCGAGCGAGGGCCGGCCGCCGTTCAGCCACGAGCAGTGGGTGGCCGATGTGGACGCGCTGCGCGAGTGGGCCGGGGTCGAGTCGTTCGTCATGGCCGGCGGCTCGTACGGCGGCTTCATCGCGATGGAGTACGCGATCCGGCACCCGGAGCGGCTGCGCGCGCTGGTGCTGCGGGACACCTCGGCCGACCACGAGAACGACAAGGCCGCCCGGCGCAACGCCGAGACCTCCACCCGGGTCCGCGTCGACCTGGAGAAGCTGGACCGGATCAACACCGGCCGGGTCCGCGACGACGACGACCTGCGGGACTGCTGGCGGGAAATCCTGCCCCTCTACGACCACGTGTACGACCCGGCCAAGGTCGCCGAGCGGGTCGAAGCGACCCCGTACCGGTACGCGACGCACAACTACGCCTTCTCGGTGAACATGCCGAACTACGACATCAAGCCGCTGCTGCACCGGATCACCTGCCCCACGCTGGTCACCGTCGGCCGGGACGACTGGATCACTCCCGTGGCGAGCAGCGAGGTGATCGCGGGATTGATCCCGGACGCTAGGCTCGTCGTGTTCGAGAAGTCCGGACACTCGCCACAGATCGAGGAGGCGCCACTCTGGCGCCAGGTGGTACGGGACTTCCTCCGCGAAGTTGGAGCCGATGGGCAGCGTTGACCACCTCGACGACCTCGACCGGAGGATCGTCGCCGCGTTGCAGAGCGACGGCCGGGCGAGTTGGACGGAGATCGCCGAGCGCTCGGGCAGCTCCGTGGCGACCGTGGCCCGACGCGGGCAGCAGTTGCTGCGCGACGGGATCGTCCGGGTGGCGGCCGTACCGGACAACAACCACGCCGGCGCGGCGGACCTCTACGTCCTGCGCATCACCTGTCAGCCCGGTACCCAGATGCGCGTCTGCGCCGCCCTCGCCGAACAGCCCGACCTGCGCTTCCTCGGCCTGGTCACCGGCCCGTACGACATCATGGCCGAGCTGAACCTGCGCCGGGAGGAGTCGCTGCAGGCCCGCATCGTCGAGCAGATCCTCGCCATCGACGGCGTGCAGCGCTGCGACACGGACCTGACCCTGCACGTCTACAAGGTCGCGCACGACTGGAGCCAGCAGCTGCTCACGGGCGAGGTCCGGGAGCCGGTGACCGGGGCGCACCAGTGCGACCCGAGCCACTTCGACGCGGTCGACCGCGAGATCATCGAGCTGATGCGGGAGGACGGGCGGTCGAGCTTCCGTACCGTCGCCGCCGAGGTGGGGCTCAACGAGAGCACGGTACGGCGCCGCTTCGAGACGCTGCTGAACCGCGGCTGCATCCGGGTCACCACGCTGGTCCCCGCCCCGGCGCTCGGCTTCGAGTCGGAGATCATCCTCAACATCACGGTGGCGCCGCCGTTCCTGGAGTCGGTCGCCCGCACCCTGTCGAACTACCGGGGCGTGCGTTACGTCGCGGCGATGTTGAGCCAGAACGCGCTGATGTGCGAGCTGATCCTGCCGACGACCCAGGACCTCTTCGAGTTCACCACCGGCGTCCTCGGCCGGCTGGAGGGCGTACAGGGCTGGACCGCGAGCGTCGTGCTGCTCGTCCTGCGCCGGGGCTTCGTCGAGACCCCCTGGTGGCGCGCCAGCCTCGGCCCGGACGCCCCGGCCTGACCGGTCGCCCGCGCCGGCCCGGGCCGGTCACGCCGCCGTGGTACCAGCGGGCCACCGCTGCGGGCCTGGGGCGGAGTGTGCCCGGGCCACCCGCGCGGGCCAGGGCCGGAGTGTGCCCGGCACCACCCGGTCGGCTTCCCGTTTGCCTCCTCCGCCGACGGGAAGCCAGGTCCTGATCGGCGGAACCGGCCCGGTGACGGCGGGTCGGGCGCCGGGGCAGACGGTCACCGTGATCGGCGGTGACGCGCCGCCGGGGAGTGGCGGCGGCCGGCGGGCCAGGGGTTTGCGCCCGCTCCGCCGGCGAGCGGTTCCGGTCATTTCTGTACCGGGTGTCCGGATATTCCCGCACGGGCCGCACGAGACCTGGAATCATCATCCGGTGGAGGTGAAATGCCCGTTCTGCTCAAGAAGATCCTAGCGTGGGGATTCTTCGCCTTCCTGATCTTCTTCATCGCGTTCCGGCCGGACGGTGCGGCCCAGACCTTCAAATCCATCGGCGCCGTCCTCATGGCGATCTTCCAGGGTTTCGGCGACTTCCTCACCAGCCTGATGACCTGAGCCCTTCCCTTGCCTTCCCTTCCCCCTCCTCCTCTCTCTCCTCCGCGATCTAGGGCAAATCCTCGTGAGAGGATCTCTAATCACGACGATTTGCCCTAGATCGCGGAGGGGTGGGGCGTCACCGACGGCGAGCCCGGCGGTGACTGTCCCGTGACGCCGCCGCCGGCATGGTGGGTTCCGCCACAGCGCCCGGCACTCGCCGGGAGGGCGAGCGGAGGGAGCCCAACGTGTGCCCAGATGCGTGGATCCGGTCGGCGTCGACGGAGGCAGCCCGTGCCCGCCACCGCGCTTGACGTGATCGTCGTCGGCGCCGGTACGGGCGGCATGTGCCTGGCGCACGGCCTGCGCCGGGCGGGCATCAACGTGGCCGTGTACGAGCGGTACCGCACCCGCCGCGACGGCCTGCACGGGTACCGGCTCGGCATCGGGCCGACCGGCAACCGGGCGCTGCGCGAGTGCCTGCCGCCGGACCTCTTCGCGACGTTCATGGCCACCTGCGCGGCGGCACCCCGGTACTTCAACGTGCTCACCGAGAAGCTGGGCCAGACGGCGTCCTTCGCGCTGCGTACCGACACCGACCCGATCAACAGCGAACGGGCCGTCTCCCGGATGACCCTGCGCCAGGTCCTGCTGACCGGGCTGGAGGAGATCGTCCACTTCGACAAGACCTTCACCCACTACGAGCAGCACGACAACGGTACGGTCACCGCGTACTTCGCCGACGGCACCTCGGCCACCGCGGACCTGCTCGTCGGGGCCGACGGTACCCATTCGGCGATCCGCCGGCAGTACCTGCCGCACGCCGAGGTACGCGACGCCGGCAGCATCAACATCGCCACCAAGACGCTGCTCACCTCCCGGACGCGGGCGCTGCTGACCGAGCAGATGCTCGACGGGCTCTCACTGATCTTCGGCGCCGGCGGGATCATGGGAGTGCTGCACGTGATGCGCTTCAACTGGGACCAGCACGGCGTGGTCAAGCCGGGGGTCGGCGGTACCGACGCCGAGCTGATCGAGAGCTGGCCGGGCCTGCTCTACGACAACACCCGCGACTACATCAACCTGATCATCTGGAGCGCCAACCGCCGCTTCCCGGAGAACGTGATGGAGCTGCGGGGCGAGGAACTCATCCGGCTCGCCCTGGAGCTGACCCCGAACTGGCATCCCCACCTGCGCGAACTCTTCGTCCGCGCCGACCCCGGCAGCTGCATCCCGATCAAGGTCGCCACCTCCGTACCGGTCGAGCCCTGGAAGTCCAGCAACATCACCCTGCTCGGCGACGCGATCCACACGATGACCCCGGGACGCGGCGTCGGCGCCAACACCGCGCTGCGGGACGCCGCGCTGCTCTGCCGGGAACTGACCTCGGTGAGGGCCGGGGAGAAGTCCCTGCTCCAGGCGGTCGCCGACTACGAGGCGGAGATGCTGCCGTACGGCTTCGCCCGGGTCGCCGACTCGCTGGCCAACAACGGCACCAGCGCGGACGACCCGCTCTACCGGCCGGTCCTCGGCCGGCTGGCGCTGCTCGCCGCCCGCGGCTACTTCAGCGTCAACAGCCGGGTACCGCCGCTGCGGCGCAAGTTCGTCGAGGGCTTCTACAACAAGCGCGGCGCGGAGGTCTGAGCCCGGGCGGCGGGTGCGCCCGGCTGAGCGGCCGGTGCGCAGTGCACGGCCGGCGGGTGCGCCCGGCTGAGCGGCCGGTGTCAGCGGCGCCGTGGCGTGACCAGCCCCGACTCGTACGCCCAGACGACCAGTTGGGCGCGGTCGCGGCAGTGCAGCTTGGTCATCGCCCGGTTGACGTGTGTCTTCGCGGTCAACGGACTGATCACCATGCGCTCGGCGATCTCGTCGTTGCTCAGCCCGCGCGCGACGAACTCGACGACCTCCTGCTCGCGTGCGGTCAGCACGTCGCGGCCGGCCGCCGGGTCGGCCGGCGCCGGGCCCGCGACAAACTCGCTGATCAGCGTACGCGTGACCGCCGGGGCGAGCAGCGCGTCACCGCGGGCCACCACGCTGACGGCCTGTAGCAGGTCGGCGGGATCGGCGTCCTTGAGCAGGAACCCGCTGGCGCCGGCCCGGAGCGCGGCGAAGACGTACGGGTCGAGTCCGTAGTTGGTGAGAATGAGGACGCGGACCGTGCCGAGGTCGGGATCGGCGGCGATGCGCCGGGTCGCCTCGATACCGTCGAGCCCGGGCATCTGCACGTCCATCAGCACGACGTCCGGCCGCAGGCGCCGCGACAGCTGGATCGCGGAGGCACCGTCGGCCGCCTCGCCGACGACCTCCAGGCCGTCCTCGGCGTCGAGCAGGGCCCGGAATCCGGCGCGCATCAGCGCCTGGTCGTCGGCGAGCAGCACGCGGATCATCACGCCTCCTCCCTTCGGTCGGAGCCGTGCCGATCCGCGGCGGACCGAGCTGGCTGGACCTCGCGCGAGCGCTCGGTCATCACGCCTCCTCCCTTCGGTCGGAGCCGTGCCGATCCGCGGCGGACCGAGCTGGCTGGACCTCGCGCGAGCGCTCGGTCATGCCGGACCGTCCAGCGGAAACGTGGCCCGTACCGTAAACCCGCCGCCGTCGCGGGGGGCCGCCTCCAGCGTGCCGCCCAGGCCGGTGACCCGTTCCCGCATGCCGCGCAGGCCCACGCCGGGAGTCACCGGCCGGGCCGTCGAGGCCCGGCCGTCGTCGCTCACCGAGACGGTCAGCCGCGTCGGGGCGTACTCCACCTGGACCTGGACGGTGGCGGGGCCGGCGTGGCGGGTGACGTTGGTCAGGGCCTCCTGGACGACCCGGTACCCGGCCTGGTCGACCTCGACGGGCAGCTCCCGGGGCTCACCGGTGACGGTCAGCTGCACCGGTACGCCGGCCGCCAGGGTCCGCTCGGCGAGCTCACCCACCCGGGCCAGCCCGACGCGGTCGCCGTCGGCGGGTGAGCGCAGCACGTCCAGGGTCGCGCGCAGTTCCCGCATCGCGGTGCCGCTGGCCTCCTGGATCGCCAGCAGCGCGGCCGAGGGCTCCTCGCCGCGCTTGCGGGCCAGGTGCAGGGCGATCCCGGCCTGCACCTTGATCAGGGAGATGCTGTGGGTCAGCGAGTCGTGCAGGTCCCGGGCGATACGCAGGCGCTCCTCGCCGGCGCGGCGCAACGCCATCTCCTCGCGGGTGCGTTCGGCCTCGACCGCCCGCTGCTCGACCTGTTCCAGGTACGCCCGATGCTGCCGCGCGACCAGCCCGGCGATGTTGGCCGCGACGAACCAGCCCAGCAGCAGGGAGGTACGCTCGGCGATCAGCTGGCCGGGCCGGTCGGTGGGCGCGAGCGAGAAGTCGCGGGCCAGGAAACCGCCGAGGAACACGAGGCTGGCGAGGGCGGCGGCCGCTCGGTGTCCGCGCCACGCGGCGACGTAGACCGTGCCGAGGACGGCGAACGCGGGGGAGACCCCGCCGTGCACCCGGACGTAGAAGGCGAGCATGGTCACGGTCACCACGCTCAACGCCGCCACCGGGTACCGCCGGCACACCGCCACGGCCGCCGCCGTCAGCAGGACCAGGGCGACGTCGCCCGCCCGCACCGTGCCGGCGTCCGGCGCGACCGCGGCGTGGCCGAGCACGAGGAGGCCGAGGGCGACGCCGCCGAGGGCGTAGGGCAGGTCGGGGCGCATGGTCGAACTGTAGAACGGGCGCGAGCGGGGAGCATCCGCCGTTCGCGGTAGCCGGGGCGTACCACGGACGCGGTATCGGCGGCCGGGCAAGTGCCTGCGCCGGCACGACGTTTTCCCGTCCCGCCGAGGCGAGCATCGAGCCCATGACGACCGAAGTGGAACCGACGCCGGACGGCCGCGCCGGCCCTCCCCTGTGGACGGCGCGTGACCTCGTGGCGGCGCCGAGACGTCCCGGCCCCGCCGCCGGCGGCCGGCTCCGCTTCGACCCCGTTCCGGCCCGGGCGGGTGCCCGCACCCGCCGGGCCGCGACCCCGCCAGCCCTAGGAGATCACAATGCGTAGAGCCTTCGTCGTCGCCAGCGCGCTGTTGCTCGCCACCTTCGTCCTGCAGTTCGCCTTCGCCGCCGTGGGCGCGTTCACCAAACCCGCGGGCGACGGCGCGTACGCCCTGCACAGCGTCACCGGTATGGCGGTCATCCCCGCGCTCACCCTGCTCACCACCCTGTTCGCCGTGCTGGCGAAGGCGCCGGGCCGGCTCGTCGGCCTGTCGCTGCTGCCGCTCGGCCTCGTCGTCGTGCAGGCGCTCGTCGCCTCGCTCGCGAACGCGTTCACCGACGCGTCGGGCGCCAGCACCCCGCTGGGACTGACCGTGGCCGGGCTGCACGCGCTCAACGGCATCATCGCGGTACACGTCGTGGTCAGCGTGCACCAGGCGGCGCGGAAGCTGGCCAGCCCGGTGACGGCGGCATGAGCACCGGCTCGCTGCTCGCGGCCGACCTCGTGGTCGCGGTTCTCGCGGCGGCCGGGTGGCTGGGCGCCGGCGCGGCGTCGGCCGCCCGGCGCCGTCCGGTGGCGCTGGGGCTGGCCGCCTTCGCGCTGCTCGCCACGGTCGCCCGCGCCATCACGATCACCGCGCTCGCCCGCGCCGGCTGGTGGTTCGCGGCGGAGAAGGTTCTCGTCGCCGCCCCGCTGTCGCTCGCGGCGCTGGTCGTCTCCGGGGCGGGGCTGCTCCGGGCCCGGCGCGACCTCCGGTCCGTCGCGGTCCCGCTGCTCTTCGCCGGGTACGCCGAGAGCGCCGCCCTGCTCGTGACGGTCCTGCACGGGTATCCGGCATCGGCGGGGGTGGGACTGCTCGCGGTCTCCGGGGTGGTCGCGGCGACCGCGGTCTCGTGGCGCCTGCTCGGCCCGCGTCCGTCCCGGGCGGTCTCCCGGGCGGTGGTCGCGCTGGCGGCCGTGGCGCTGGTGGCCGGCGTCGGGCTGGCCGTGGCCCCGGCGGCCGCCCCGGCCGGACAGCACACGCACGAGTACCGGGCCGCGCCGACCGTGGGGGAGCCGACCAGACGGTTCACCCTGACGGCCGGTACCGCCACGGTGGGGGTGAGCGGTCGCGAGGTGGCGGCGTGGGCGTTCAACGGGCAGGTGCCCGGGCCGGAGCTGACCGCCGCCGTCGGTGACGTCATCGAGGTGACGCTGCGCAACCGCGACATCGGGCGGGGCGTGACCCTGCACTGGCACGGGTACGACGTGCCGAACGACCAGGACGGGGTGCCCGGCGTGACGCAGCCGGCGGTGCTGCCCGGGCAGGAGTTCGTCTACCGGTTCCGCGCCGACCAGGCCGGGACGTACTGGTACCACACGCACGCGGTCTCCGACGTCGGCGTGCGGATGGGGCTCTACGGCGTCCTGGTGGTGCGCCCGGCCCCGGCGACCGGCGTCGACGTCACGGTGCCGGTGCACACGCTGGCCGGCGTGCCGCTGCCCGTGCCGCGGGTGGAGCCGGTGCCGCCCGGCGTGCCCGTGCGGCTGCGCCTGGTCAACACCGACAGCACGACCCACCGGTACGCGCTGGCCGGGACCCCGTTCCGGGTCGCCGCGATCGACGGTAGCGACCTGCGGGGTCCGACGCCGCTGGTGGAGACCGCCGTGCTGATCCCCGCCGGCGGGCGCTACGACCTGGTGTTCGAGGCGCCCGCCGGGCCGGTGGGACTGTTCGTCGACGGTCGGGTCGTCTACTCGACCGGACCGGTCGCCGCGGCGACCGGCGGGTGGCCGGTGCTGGATCCGCTCAGCTACGGCGCCGGCGCTCCGGTGCCGTGGTCCCGGTTCGACCGGCGGTTCACCCTCGTCCTCGACCGCGGCCTCGACCTGCACGGGCTGCTTCCGCGCTACGCCCACACGGTCAACGGTGCGGCCGACCCGGACATCCCGCCCCAGGTCGTACGCCTCGGCGACACCGTCAGGTTCACGATCGTGAACCGGTCGCTGGTGGTGCACCCGTGGCATCTGCACGGGCACCACGTCCTGGTGCTGTCCCGCAACGGCAGGCCGGCGAGCGGAAGTCCGCTGTGGTTGGACTCGTTCGACGTACGTCCCGGCGACGTCTGGGAGGTGGCGTTCTCGGCCGACAACCCGGGGGTGTGGGCGAACCACTGCCACAACCTGCCGCACGCCGACGCCGGGATGATGCTGCATCTCACGTACTCGTCGATCTAGGGCATATCGTCGTGATTGGAGATCAACTAACCCGGATTTGCCCTAGATCGACGGGATCTGCCGCCGGACACCGTCGTACGTCACGCCGTGCGCCGTGAGGACCTCGGCGATCGGGCCGGGGAGCCCCTGGCGGAGCAGCGCCAGCAGCAGGTGGCCACTGGTGATCTCCCGCTGCCGCAGGGCGACCGCCTCGCGCAGGCTGAGTTCGAGGACCTTCTTCGCCTCGGGCGTGAACGGTGCGCCCAGTCGGCCGCGCCGGCGCGGCGGCGGGGCCGCCGCCAGGTCGGAGAGGGCGTCCGGCCCGAACGCCTCCTCGATGCGGCGGAACACCTCGTCGATGTCGACGCCGACCACCCGCAGCGCGGCGACCTCGTCGTCGGTCAGCCCGGCCCGGCCGACCCGCGGCGCGAGCGCGGCCCGTAGCGCCGCCGCGGTGACGCCGTGACCCGTGAGCACCCGCGCCCCGCTCTGCTCGCCGCCGCCCTGCCCGCCGTCGGCGAGCGCGAGCAGCAGGTGTTCCGGGGCGACCTTCGCCGCGCCGGCGCCGCCGGCGATCTCGACGCTGTCGGTGACGACCTGGCGGACCTCTCTGGTGAACCGTTCGAACATGGCCTGCTCCCTACTCGCTCGTCCGGTGGGCGTGCTTCTGGTGGACGGCCTGGCGCGTGACGCCCAGCGCGTCGGCGATCGCCTGCCAGGACCAGCCGTTGGCGCGGGCGTGGCGGACCTGGAGGGCTTCCAGGTGTTCGACCAGCTTGCGCAGTGCGGCGACGGCCCGTAGCCCGGTGGTCGGATCGGCGGCGCTGACGGCGTTGGTGAGGTCCCGGTTGTCGTCCACGCTGTCAATTAAAGTTGACGCGCCGCCCGGTTGTCAACCTTTATTGACACCGCCGCCGGGTGCCGGCGGCAACGGAAACGGGCCGGCCCCTCCGCGTGGGAGGGACCGGCCCGAGCGCCGACCGAGGGGCGGTGCTACTTCACGGCGCCCAGGGTCAGGCCGGCGATGAAGTGGCGCTGGAACCGCAGGAAGACCGCCACCGTCGGGATCGCCGCGATGACCGAGCCGGCCGCGATCAGGTTCCACTGCGAGACGTACAGGCCCTGCAGGCCGATCAGCGCGGCGGTGACCGGCATCTTGCTGCCGGTACGCAGCACCGTGATGGACCAGAGCAGGTCGTTGAAGACCCAGGTGAACGCCAGTGCCCCCAACGCGGCGAGCGCGGGCCGGGTGAGCGGGAGGATCACCCGCAGGAAGACCTGTACGACGTTCGCGCCGTCGACCACGGCGGCCTGCTGGATCTCGTTCGGGATGGCGCGCATGAAGCCGTACAGCACGAAGGTGTAGAAGCCCAGCCCGAACCCGACCTGCACGGCGATCAGCGCCGGCAGGGTGTCGAAGACGCCGAGCACCTCGCTGAGCTTGGCCACCGGTACCAGCAGGATCTGCGGGGGCAGGAGGTTGCCGGCCAGCATCACCAGCAGGATCGTCCGGCGTAGCGGCAGCCGGTACCGGCTCAGCGCGAACGCCGCCATGGCCGCGAGCGCGAGCGAGAGCAGCACGGTCGGGATCGTGACGACCAGGCTGTTGATCATCGCGTGCATCTCGCCGCCGTCGGTCCACGCGTCGGCGAAGTTGCCGAGGGTGAAGGAGTGGGGCAGGCTGCCCATGCCGTTGGCCGAGATGTCGTCGAACGAGCGGAAGCTGGTGACGACGACCAGGGCGATCGGCAGCAGCCACAGCACCGAGAGCCCGCCGGCGCCGAGGTGGTACAGGCCGGTGCGCAGCGGATGGCCCCGGCGCGAGCGCCGGGTCGGTGCCGCGGGCGCCGGGCGGGTCGGGGCGGCGGCGGTGCTGGTACGGGCGTCGGTGGCGGTCACGCGTCACTCTCCCGGAAGGCGCGGACGAGGTAGGTGACGATCACCCCGAAGGCGAGGACGAAGATCGCCACGGCCAGCGCCGCGCCGTAGCCCAGGCGCAGCGACTGGAACGCGGTGCTGTACATGTACGTGCTGAGCAGCTCGGAGGAGTGGTACGGGCCGCCGCGGGTCAGCGCCCAGGCCACGTCGAACGAGCGCAGCGAGTCGATCACGATCACCGAGAGGACCACCGAGTTCACGCTCTTGAGCTGGGGCAGGGTGATCCTGGTGAACTGCTGCCACCACGAGGCGCCGTCGACCCGGGCCGCCTCGTAGAGCGCCGGGTCGATCCCCTTGAGACCGGCCAGGTAGAGCACCATGACGTACCCGATCTGCCGCCACAGGGCGGGCACGATGACCGCGTAGAGCGCGGTGCTCGGGTCGGCCAGCCAGGCGTGCTGCCAGCCGGCCAATCCGACCGCCCCGAGGAACTTGTTGATCATCCCGCTCGGCTGGTACATCCCCTGCCAGATCAGCGACGTCGCGACCAGGGAGAAGACCACCGGGAGGAACAGGGCGGCGCGGTAGAAGCCGACGCCCCGCCGCTCGCGTTGCAGCAGCAGCGCCGCACCGAGGCCGCCGACGGCCGAGAGCCCCCCGAAGAGGACCAGCCAGATGGCGGTGTTGCGCAGCGCCAGGTGGAACGTCCCGTCGCCGAGCATCTCGCGGTAGTTGCCGAGCCCGATCTGCTCGGGCGGCGAGATGCCGTCCCACTTCGTCAACGACAGGTAGAAGCCCTGCAGCGCGGGCCAGAAGACCCAGAACGCCTCGACCGCCAGCGGTACGAGGACGAGGGCCAGCAGCAGCGGGGAGACCCGGTGCTCGGCCGAGCGGCGGGGCCTGCGGCGAGCGGCGGTGAGCGTCGTCATGTCAGGCGGACCAGACCTTCTCGGCCGCCTTCTGCCAGTCGGTGAGGATCGAGTCGACCTGGTTCGGCTGCTGCAGGAACTTGATCAGCGCGGTGTCGGCGGTGGGCTGGAGCGCGTCGCTGGAGTCCCGGTTGAAGAACTGGGTCAGGTCGGCGGCCTTGCTCAGCATCTCCTTGCCCTTGGCCACCAGCGGCGTGCCGGCGTCCTTCGCGGCCGGGTTCGCCGGCAGCACCGTACCGGAGGAGCTCTTGATGTAGATCTCCTGCGCCTCGGGGGTGGCCATGTAGGTCAGGAACTCCTTCGCGCCGGCCACGTGCGACGAGCGGGCGCTGGCGAAGAACCCGTCCGTGGGCGCCTCCTCGGCGACCGGTACCGCCGGGTCGATCACCGGGAACTGGAAGAAGTCGATGTCGTCGAGGACGTCCTTGGGGGCCGCGTCGGCGAAGAAGGTACCGATCAACATCATGCCGGTACGCCCCTGGAGCAGCGAGGTCGTCGCGTCCTGGAACGGGATGGCCGTGCCCTGCGGGTCGAAGTACGGCAGGACCGTCTTCCACTGCTCGAAGACCTTGTGCACCTGCGGGTCGTCGAACCGCTTGTGCCCGGCGAGCAGGTCCCGGTGGTACTGGGCGCCGTTGATCCGGATGTTCAGGTAGTCGAACCAGGCCGAGGCGACCCAGGGGGTGTTGCCGCCCGCGCCGAGCCCGATCGGGGCCACGCCCTTGCCCTTGAGGGTCTGCGCGAGCGTGACGAACTCCGCCCAACTCGTCGGCGGTCGCACGCCCCACTTGGCGAAGTTCGACTTCCGGTAGAAGACGCCCCACCAGTAGTAGTTGGTGGGCAGGAAGATCTGCTTGCCCTTGCCGTCGCCGCTCAGCTTGCGCAGCGCGTCGGAGTAGCCGCCCATGCCCTGCCACACGTCGCTGACGTCGAGCAGGAGCCCCTTGTCCGCGTAGGTCAGCGCCACCGACCCGGCGTACCAGGTGTAGATGTCCGGCGGCGTGGCCGAGGTCAGGTACGTCGGCAACTGGGTGCGGAAGGTCTCGGCGGCGACGGTGTTCAGCGAGGACTGCGCGCCGCCACGCTTGTTGAAGGCGGCGGTCAGCGCCTCCATCGCCGTCTTGGCCTGCGGCGAGGAGAGGTTCGACTGGATCGTGACCGCGCCGCTCTTCTGGTCGGCGCTCTTGGGCGTGGCCGAGGTCGCGCAGCCGCCGAGCGCGGCCGCGGCTCCTACGGCCCCGAGCCCGGCGAGGAAGCTGCGGCGAGTGAGGTCCTCGTTACCCATCGGCTGGTCCCCTATCTATGTCGGGCCGCGGGGCGCCTGCCAGGGGGTGGCAACCCGCACGGGTGGATGACACCGAGGTTGCGTCCCTGATAAGCGCCTGTCAAGATATATTCCTAAATTATTATCGGATGACTTTGAGTGACGGACGGCTCACCGCCGTCGGCGAACAGTCGCGGCCAACGACGACCGTGATCGTCACTTCACGCCGGAGACCCCGGCGACGAAGGAGAGGTTCCGTGGCTGGCTACCAGCTCCGCGGCGTACACGGACAGACCGTGGAGACGCTCGCCCGACGCATCCTGTCCGGCCAGATCCCCGAGGGCGGCACGCTGGACCTGCTCGCCCTGCGCGCCGAACTGGAGGTCAGCCAGACCGCCCTGCGCGAGGCGCTGAAGGTGCTCACCGCCAAGGGGATCATCGAGGCCCGGCAGAAGCGGGGCACCTTCGTACGTCCCCGGGCCGCGTGGAACATGCTCGACGGCGACGTGATGCGCTGGCAGGCCGACGGCCCGCCCGACCTCGACCTGCTGGAGAAGCTGACCGAGGTGCGTACCATCGTCGAGCCGGCGGCGGCCCGGCTCGCCGCCGAGCGGGCCGGCGACGACGACCTGGCCGCGCTCGACGCCGCGCTGGCCCGGATGGCCGCCGCCAGCGGCCACGCCGCCGACGCGGTCGAGGCCGACCTCGACTTCCACCGGGCCCTGCTCGACGCCACCCACAACGAGCTGCTGATGCAAATGGAGCGGGTCATCGCCGCCGGGCTGGCCCAGCGCGACAACGTGGTGCACAGCGCCGACCCCGCCGACGACCCGGTCCCCAGCCACCGCCGCGTCCTGGACGCCATCCGCGCCCGCGACGCCGCCGCGGCCGAGCGGGCCATGCGGCAGCTCGTCGAGAAGGCCAGCGCCGACCTGCGGCGCATCGCCCGGCGGGGATAGCCGACCTGCGGCGCATCGCCCGGCGGGAATAGCCGGGCCGGCCGCTGGCGGGGCGGGTGTGGGGCGCGCCGCAGGTGACGGGGGCGGGCCGTACCGCCATGTTGTCGGGGCGGCGGGCTACGCTTCGCTGCGGCGTCCCGAGGGGGCGCCGTGTGGCGGATCATGTCCGGGGCGGGGAAATGCCCGCCCATGGGCGGTTCCGCCCGCCGAGACCGGGGAGTTCTACCAGGTGACTGCGCAGCCCGACACCCTCTACGGGGCCGACGACCTCACGCACCTCGAGGGGCTCGACGCGGTGCGCAAGCGACCCGGCATGTACATCGGGTCGACCGACAGCCGTGGCGTGGGTCACCTGGTCAACGAGATCCTGGACAACTCCACCGACGAGGGTGTGGCCGGCCATGCCACCCGGATCGAGGTCACCCTCCACGCCGACGGCTCGGTGCAGGTGGACGACGACGGGCGCGGCATCCCCACCGACATCCACGCCCGCTCCGGCCTCTCCGGCGTCGAACTGGTGCTGACCCGGCTGCACGCCGGCGGCAAGTTCGGCGGCTCCGGCTACAAGGCCTCCGGCGGCCTGCACGGCGTCGGCGCCTCCGCCGTGAACGCGCTGTCCCACCGCTACGACGTACGGGTCAAGCGGGGCGGGAAGGTCTTCGAGATGTCGTTCCAGCGCGGCGTACCCGGCGTCTTCGACGGGCCGGGCCCGGACGCGCCCTTCACCGAGGAACCCGGCCTGCGGCTCGTCGGGAAGATGAAGCGCAACGAGTCCACCGGCACCTCCACCCGCTACTGGTACGACGCCCGCTACTTCGAGACCGGCGCCAGCCTCGACGTCGAGGCGGTACGCCTCAAGCTGCGCAGCACCGCGTTCCTCGTCCCCGGGGTCACCTACGTGCTGCGCGACCTCACCGACGGCGAGCCGCGGGAGGAGGTCTTCCACTACCCGAACGGCCTGGCCGACATGGTCGACTACCTCGCGCCGGCGGCCGACCGCGCCGTCTCCGGCACCCTGGTCATCAGGGGCGAGGGGACCTACAAGGAGAACGCCGCCGACGAGAACGGCGTCATGCAGTCCGATGTGGTCCGCCGGGCCGAACTGGAGATCGCGTTCCGCTGGGGGACCGGCTACGACCGGACGGTGGAGTGCTTCACCAACACCATCCGCAACGTGCACGGCGGGACCCACCGCAAGGGCTTCGAGCGCGGCGCGGTACGGGCCCTGACCGAGGCGATCCGCAACACCCGTGGCCTGCTCAAGCCCAAGGAGGACGCGCCCGTCCTGGACGACGTCCTGGAGGGCATGACCGCCGTCATCCACGTCCGGATCCCCGAGCCGCAGTTCACCTCGCAGACCAAGGACGAGCTCTCCACCGCCGGCATCACCCGGGTGGTCCAGGGCACCGTGGAGCGCTTCCTCAAGTCCTGGGTGGAGGACCGCAAGACCCGCACCGAGGCCCGTACCGTCCTTCAGAAAATCGTGGACGCGGCCCGGGTGCGGCTGACCCAGAAGCAGCAGAAGGACGCGGCCCGGCGCAAGACGGCGCTGGAGGGCGCCGCCATGCCGCCGAAGCTGGTGGACTGCCGCTCGACCGGCATCGACCGCAGTGAGATCTTCATCGTGGAGGGAGACAGCGCCCTCGGCTCGGCCCGTTTGGCCCGAGTCGCGGAGTACCAGGCGCTTCTGCCGATTCGAGGCAAGATCCTCAACGTGCAGAAGGCGAACCTGGCCGACACGCTCAAGAACACCGAGGTGGCGGCGATCGTGCAGGTGCTGGGCGCCGGTACGGGGCGCACCTTCGACGTCTCGGCGATGCGGTACGGCCGGGTCATCCTGATGGCCGACGCGGACGTGGACGGCTCCCACATCCGGACCCTGCTGATCACGCTCTTCGCCAAGTACATGCGACCGGTGATCGAGGCGGGTCGGCTCTACGCGGCGATGCCCCCGCTCCACAAGATCACGACGAAGGGGCGCAACTCCGAGACCATTTTCACCTTCACCCAGGCGGAGATGGAGCAGACCGTCCGGCGGCTGGAGAAGGCCGGCCGACAGGTGATCACCCCGGTACCGCGGTTCAAGGGCCTCGGCGAGATGGACGCCGACGAGCTGTGGGACACCACGATGAACCCGGCCACCCGGTCGGTGCGGCGGATCACGCTGGACGACGTCGAGGCGGCCGAGCGCACGCTGGAACTGCTGATGGGGGAGAAGGTCGAGCCCCGCAAGAACTGGCTGATCGAGTCGGCGAACCGGGTCGACCAGGAGAACATCGATGCCTGACAGCGCCGGGCGGCGGATCCGCCCGCAGCGGTCGGGGCGTCGGTACCGTCGAGGAGAGCACTGAACGATGGCACGTGGCAAGAACACCGGGTCCAAGGTCGACCTGTCCGCCTTCGACCAGGCGGGCGCGCGCGTGCTCGACAACCCGCTCACCACGGAGGTCGAGGACTCCTACCTGGAGTACGCGTACTCGGTCATCCACTCCCGGGCGCTGCCGGACGCGCGGGACGGCCTCAAGCCGGTCCACCGCCGGATCCTGTACTCGATGATCGAGCAGGGCTACCGTCCGGACCGGGCGTACGTGAAGTCCTCCCGCGTCGTCGGCGACGTGATGGGCAAGTACCACCCGCACGGTGACCTGGCCATCTACGACGCGATGGTGCGGATGGCGCAGGGCTTCTCGCTGAACGTGCCGCTGATCGACGGGCACGGCAACTTCGGTTCGCCCGACGACGGGCCGGCCGCGAGCCGGTACACCGAGGCGCGGCTGTCGCGGGAGGCGATGCTGCTCGTCGGCGAGTTGGGCGAGGACACCATCGACCTCAAGCCGAACTACGACGGTTCGCTGCGGGAGCCGACGGTGCTGCCCGCGGCCTTCCCGAACCTGCTGGTCAACGGGACCTCGGGCATCGCGGTCGGGATGGCCACGAACATGATCCCGCACAACCTCGGCGAGGTGGTCGCGGCGGCCCGCTGGTTGATCCGGCACCCGGACGCCAGCCTGGACAAGCTGATGGAGTTCGTGCCCGGCCCGGACCTGCCCACCGGCGGTCTGCTGCTCGGCCTGGACGAGGTGCGCAAGGCGTACGAGACGGGTCGCGGCGTGGTCCGGATGCGCGGGCGGGTGGAGATCGGCCCGCTGGAGGGGAGCCGGGGCCGGCAGGCGATCACGGTGGTCGAGCTGCCGTACGGGGTGGGCGCCGAGAAGGTGATCGAGAAGATCACCGACGAGGTGAACAAGACCAAGCGGTTGCAGGGCATCGCGGACGTCAAGGACCTGACCGACCGGGAGAACGGCACCCGGTTGGTGATCGAGTGCAAGGTCGGGGTGAACCCGCAGGCGCTGCTGGCGGACCTGTACCGGCTCACCCCGCTGGAGCAGTCGTTCGGGGTGAACAACCTGGTCCTGGTGGACGGGCAGCCCCGTACGCTCGGGCTCAAGGCGCTGCTGGAGGTCTTCCTCCAGCACCGGTACACGGTGGTCACCCGGCGCAGCGAGTACCGCCGGCGCCGGCGCCAGGAGCGGCTGCACCTGGTTGAGGGTCTGCTGATCGCGCTGCTCGACATCGACGAGGTGGTCCGGCTGATCCGGGGCAGCGAGGACGCGCAGGCGGCCAAGGAGGGGCTGATGCGCACCTTTGACCTCTCCGAGATCCAGGCGAACTACATCCTGGACACCCCGTTGCGGCGGCTGACCCGCTACGACCGCATCGAGCTGGAGGTGGAGCGGGACCGGCTCAGCGAGGAGATCGCGGAGCTGTCGCGGATCCTCGACGACCCCAGCGTGCTCCGGAAGGTGGTCTCCGACGAGCTGGCGGCGGTGGTGAAGCAGTCGGCCACGGCGCGGCGCACCACGCTGGTCGACGGCGACCTCAAGGAGGTGCTCGCGGCCTCCGCGCCGGCCGGGCCACTGGAGGTGGCCGACGACCCGTGCCAGGTGATTCTCTCGGCGACCGGCCTCGTTGCCCGTACGGCGGCCGAGTCGGAGGAGTCGACCGAGGGGCACCGCCGCAACGGCCGGGTGAAGCACGACAGCGTCCGGGCGGTGGTCTCCTCGACGGCGCGCGGTCAGGTGCTGCTGGTGACGAACACCGGGCGGGCGTTCAAGACGGACGTGCTGCCGCTGCCGGTGCTGCCGGAGCGGGCCGGGACGGTGTCGCTGCGCGGCGGGATGTCCGCGCAGGAGCTGGTGCCGCTGCGGCCGGGGGAGCGGGTGGTCGGGCTCGCGCCGCTGGGCCAGCGGGACACCGACTCGCCGGGGCTCGCGCTCGGTACCCGCCAGGGCGTGGTGAAGATCTGCGCGCCGGAGTGGCCGGTACGCGCCGACGAGTTCGAGGTGATCGGGCTGCGCGACGGGGACGAGGTGGTCGGGGCGACCTGGCTCACCGACGGTGCCGAGACGCTCGCCTTCGTCAGCTCGGACGCGTCGCTGCTGCGCTTCGCCGCGAAGGCGGTGCGCCCGCAGGGGCTCAAGGGCGGCGGCATGGCCGGGATCAACCTGACGGACGGCGCGGAGGTGCTCTTCTTCGGCGCGGTCCGCACCGACGACCCGGAGCACGGCGAACCGATGGTGGTGACGTCGACGGGCCGGCAGGTGAAGGTCACCCCGTTCGCGGAGTACCCGGCCAAGGGGCGGGCCACCGGCGGCGTACGCGCGCAGCGGTTCCTCAAGGGCGACACGACCCTGGCCGTCGCCTGGGTGGGGGCGCGGCCGGTCGGGGCGACCGCGACCGGGGATCCGGTGGATCTGCCCGATGTGGACGGTCGCCGGGACGGCTCCGGTACGGCCGTGATGCTCGGGCCGGAGGTCGTGGGCCATCTGCTGGAGCGCGACTGACGGCGCCCGCCGGACGCCGCTGACGGGTCCGGCCCGGCGCCTCGGGCCGGACCGCGCGGCGGCAGTGCGGCCCGGCGGCGGAACGGTTCGACGACGGCGCGCCGTTGCGGCGGGGCGTGATGGATCTTCGTTCGCGGGGTCTATTACGCTTTGTCCGGCACCGGCGAACAGGGGAGGGCCGTCGAGTGGTTGAGGCGCGGGTACCGTCCGGGATCGACATCAGTCGCCCGAGCGTGGCGCGGATGTACGACTACTACCTGGACGGCAAGGACAACTTCGCCGTGGACCGGGCGGCGGTCGCGCAGGTCGAGGCGGCGATGCCGGAGGTACGGCAGCTGGCGCGCGAGAACCGCGCGTTCCTGCGCCGGGCGGTGCGGCACATGGTCGCGGCCGGGATCCGCCAGTTCATCGACATCGGGGCGGGGCTGCCGACCGCCGGGAACACCCACGAGGTGGCGCAGCAGGCGGCCCCGGACGCGCGGGTGGTCTACGTCGACAACGACCCGATCGTGCTCGCGCACGGGCGGGCGTTGCTCGCCACCGACCAGCGGACCACGGTGGTCTCGGCGGACCTGCGGCGACCGGCCGACGTGCTGGAGAACCCGGAGGTGCGACGGCTGATCGACTTCGACCAGCCGGTGGGGATCCTGTTGATCGCCATGACGCACTTCCTCACCGACGACGAGCGGGCGCCGGTGCTGGGGGCGCTGCGCGACGCGCTGGCGCCGGGCAGCTACCTGACCACCACGCACGTGACGGTGGACGGGCATCCCGCGGAGGCGGTGCGGGGGGTCGAGGACGCGTACCGGGCCACCCCGACGCCGATCTTCTTCCGTACGCACGCCGAGATCCTGCGCCTCTTCGACGGGTTCGAGCTGGTCGAGCCGGGGCTGGTCACGCTCGACGCGTGGCGGCCGGACCCCGCCGATCCGGCCCCGGAGGCGACCCGCTGGCTGTACGGGGGCGTCGCCCGCAAGCCCTGACCGGCGGTCTCTTCGCCCGTCCCGTTCCGCGCCCCCGTGCCCCGGTCGGCCGACAGGCTCCGCCGCCTTCTCGGCCGATCCGGGCAGGATAGCCGGGACCGGCGGCCGGTCGCATCCGAATGCCCATACCGGTCTGGGACCGGCCGGTGGTGGCCCAGACTCGGGTTGTTGGACCAATCGGCATCTCGGAGGCGTCTGAAGGAGCGGCCATGACCTCGATGACGCAGCGGATCAGGGGCTTTCTGAGCGGACCGCAGGGTCGCAGTCTGATGGAGCGCGGCCGACGACAGTTGCGGAAGCCGAGTACGCAGCAGAAACTGCGCCAGTTCGCGGAGCGGATGCGTGGCCGTTCGGGGCGCCGTCGCTGACGTTGCCGGCGGGCCGTGGCCGGGTGATTGCCGGGGACGGTCCGCTGACCCGTCAGGCGGCCCGGGTGTCCGCTGGTCCGGTGGGCCTGGGCGTTCGCTGACCCGTCGGGCCCGGGTGTCCACTGATCCGGTGGGCCCGGACCGGGGCCGCTCGCTGGTTCGGGGTGTCTCCGTCGGCGCCGGGCCGGATCCGACGGTGCCGTTGACCGGTTGACGCCAGCGACAAGGGGGAGAGGTATGTCTGCTTCCGGCCAGTCGATGCCCGGGGCGGCCGGCTATCCGGCCGGTCGTGGCGGTACCGCCGAGACGGCGGCAAAGACGAGTAGCGCGGCGACGTTCGCGCTGGTGTTCGGCGTAGCCGGTCTGATCAGCGCGCTCACGGTGATCCTGTCGGTACTGGGTCTGGTGCTCGGGATCATCGGAGTCGTGCTCGGCATCGTCGGGCTGCGGATGGCCCGCCGCCCCGGCGTGACCGGTCGCGGGGTCGCTACCGGTGGCCTGGTGCTGAGCATCCTGGCCGTTCTGGTCGGGGCCACGTTCGTGGCGGGGGCGACCACGTTCCTCAACGACCGGGGCGCGGTGGACCGGTTGCAGCGTGAGGTGGACCAGATGCGCGACGAGCTGCCCAGCTGACGCGGTTCGGTCGGTGCCGTGTCGGGTGTTGCTCCGGTTCGCCCGGCGGTGTCGCGCGTGCGGTTGGAACCGGGGACGGGGCAGCCGCCCGACCAAGGAGGCGTGATGGGTGCCGAAGCCGACTACTTCCAGCCGCCGGGCGGTGTGATCCTCACCCACCTGCTGATCGTGCGGGACGTCGACCGGTCCCGAGAGTTCTACGAGCGGGTGCTGGGCGCCGAGTGCGTCCGGGAGCGCATGCCCGCGGTGCTGCGGTTCCACAACAGCTACATCGTGATCAACACCGAGGGTGGCCCGACGGACGACAAGCCGGACGTGCAGGCGCGGGCGCCGCGCGACGCCGGCACGCTCAGCTCGGCGATGAACATCCGGGTCACCGACGTGCGCGCGGTGTACGAGCAGTGGCGCGCCCGGGGTGGGGAGTTCCTGACCGAACCGAAGGACCACGGGGTCGAGATCCGCTGCTACCTGCGGGATCCGGACGGGTACCTGATCGAGCTGGGCCAGGGCACCGGCATCCTCGCCGAGATGGGGCTGGCCGGGGCCTGACCGGGATCCGGCCGACCGGCGGCCCCACCCGCCGGCAGCGGTACGTCCGCGACCGACCCGGATCGACCTACTCCGATCAAGTGTGGTCCAATTGAGCCCTGTTGCCCGGCTTCGCGGTCACCTCGTTCCAGGGCCGGCTCGCCGCGCGGTGGCGGGAGCGAGTGTCCACTTCCACCATTCCGCCGACGAGCCGATCCCGGCTGAATTTGTACGACCGGCGCCGATATCGGTCATGGTTCCCCCGTGCACCGGCGCCGGCCAGGGGAGCGGTCGTGGGCCGATCCGGTCGCGGCCGCTCCCCCCGACCACTGACGAGAGAGGTGGAACTCGTGCGACGACCACGAGCGCACGTACTGGCCGGCGCGGCACTGGTGCTGGTGGCCGCCGTCACCGCACCGGCCGGTGTCGGCCACGCACGGCCCCCGACCGCCGGCGCGCAGCTACGCCTCGCGCTCGACCCCGGCACGACCGGCACCGCCACGACGACCGGCATCGCCACGACCGCTGCCGCGCCGCTCGCGACCACGGCGATCGCCCCCGGCCTCACCCTCAGCGACGTCAGCCTGAGCGGGCCGGTGAAGGGCAAGCTGCTCACCGCCGACCTCGCCGAATCGACGCTCAAGCCCAAATACCTCAACCCCGGTACCGTCGCCGCGACCACGGCGCTGACCACCCAGGCCGGCCGGGCCGGCGTCGTCGCCGCGGTCAACGGCGACTTCTTCGACATCGGCGCCACCGGCGCGCCGCGCGGCATCGGCATCGACGGCGGCAACCTGCTCAACGGGCCCGCCGCCGGCTGGAACGACGTCGCCGCCTTCTACGCCGACGGCCGCGCCGGCCTCGCGCAGATCTTCCTCGACGGGGTGATCACGCTGCCGGGCGGGCGGACGCTGACCGCCACCAACCTCAACTCCCCGAACATCGCCCACGACGGCATCGGCATCTACAACCCGCTCTGGGGCAGCCAGGCCCGCAGCCAGGCGCTGGACGGCGCCGCCCGGGCCCGCGAGGTCGAGGTGAGCCAGGGAAAGGTGATCCGGGTCAGCACCAGCGCCGGCGGCAAGGTGGCCGAGGGGAGCGTCGCGCTGCTCGGCGTGGACGCCGGCGCGGACGCGCTCTCCGGGCTGGCCGTCGGCGACGCGGTCTCGGTCGACTACCGGCCGCGCGGCGGCGACGGGGCGCAGGTCGCCATCGGCGGCAACCTCGTGCTGTTGCGCGACGGGGTGGTGACCACGCAGTCGCACCCGCTCAACCCGCGTACCGCGATCGCCTTCTCCGCCGATGGCCTGAAGGTGTGGCTGCTCGCCATCGACGGGCGCACCAGCGCCAGCGTCGGCATGACCTACGTTCAGCTCGGCAACTACCTGAAGTCGATCGGGGCGGACGACGCGCTGAACCTGGACGGCGGCGGCTCCACCACGATGGTCGCCCGGCTGCCGGGCAGCACCTCCCTCTCGGTGGTGAACACCCCGTCCGACGGCGCCCAGCGGCCGGTGCCGAACGGCATCGGCTTCGTCTCCACCTCGCCCTGCCTCGCCACCAGCTACGACCTCGGCGCGTACCCGCAGCTCGCCGCCGGTGCCACCGGCGTCGCGGTCACCATCGCGCAGTGCCTGCTCGGCGGCGGCGCGGCCAGCGGCACCCTCGACCCGGCGACGGTGGCGGCCGTCCGACAGTTCCAGACCGACCGGGGGCTGCCGGTCACCGGGGTGGTCGACGCGCACACCTGGACCGCGCTGCTCTCCGCCGGTGACCGGCCCACCCTGCAGAGCGGGTCGACCGGGGAGGCGGTACGCCGGTTGCAGCGGGCGCTGACCGCCGCGCTGGGCCGTACCGTCGGCATCGACGGCCAGTTCGGTACGCAGACCAAGACCGCGGTGACGGACTACCAGCGCTCGCGGGGCCTCGACCCCGACGGCCTGGTCGGCCCGCTGACCTGGGCGGCGTTGCAGGCCGGGCGCTGACCGGCACCGCCGCGCGACCCCGGTGGAGCGGACCCGCCGGGGTCGCACGGCTCGGGCCGCCGCAGAGCGACGGCGGGTCACTCCACCGGTTCGCGGCGGGCCAGGCGTACCTCCTCGATGTCCAGCCGGGCCTGTATCTGCCGCAGCACCACGTCGTCGATCCGCCGCTCGTGGCGCAGCCGCAGCAGGGTGGCCCGCTTGCGGCCGAGCAGTTCCAACCGGAGCGCGGCGTAGTCGGCGGCGTGCCGGACCCGCTCGTCCTCGGTACCCTCCTGCGCGCGCAGCAGTTGGAGATGCTCCTCGTACTCGGCCCGGATCCGCTCCAGCGGCTCTCCGGCGACGCCGAGCCGCGCCGCCACCTCCGGCAGCGCCGCCAGCGCCTCCTCGGTCGCCGCGGTCTCGGCCAGCCGGCGCTCCCGCTCGACCGAGGTGTCGGCGGGCAGCCGCGCCCAGCGCAGCACGGCCGGCAGGGCCAGGCCCTGCGCCACCAGGGTGACCACGATGACCCCCGAGACCACGAAGATGATCGTGTCCCGGGCGGGGAACGGGGCGCCCGTGCGCAGCGTCTCCGGCACGGCGAGCGCGGCGGCCAGCGAGACCGCGCCGCGGAAGCCGGCGGTGGCGCTGACCACCCGGGTACGGGCCGGGACCCGGCGCAGCCGCTGCTGCGGCCGGCGGTCCAGCGCCCGCAGCAGGTACGGCGTGGTGAAGTTCCACGCGAAGCGGGTACCGATCACCGTGGCCGAGATCAGCGCGACGGCGACCAGCGCCCGGGTCAGGCCGACGCTGGTCAGCTCCCGGACCGAGGCCGGCAGCTGGAGCCCGACCAGGACGAAGAGCGCGCCGTTGAGCAGGAACGTGGTCAGCGTCCAGAACCCCTGCGCCTGCTGGCGGGTCTCCGCGCCGATGACCCGCGGCCCCAGCTGGCTCAGGGCGAGCCCGGCGACGACCACCGCGACCACCCCGGAGGCGTGCGCGAGCTCGGCGAGGAGGAAGGCGCTGAACGGGGTCAGCACGCTCACCACGTTCTCGTGGGTCGGCTCGCGCAGGTGCCGCCGGGCCAGCACCGCCAGTCCGGCCACCGCCAGCCCGGCCAGCGCGCCGCCGCCGTACGCGAGGACGAAGAGCCAGGTCACGTGGAGGCCGCCGAGGTGCTCCTCGCCCACCGTGATGCCGACGGCGAGACCGTAGATCACCAGGGCGGTACCGTCGTTGACCAGGCTCTCCGCCCGCAGAATGGTGACGATGCGGCGCGGCAGCAGCCGGGCGAGCACGGCCACGGCGGTGGCGTCGGTCGGCGCCACCGCCGCGCCGAGGACCCACGCCGGGCCCCAGGCCAGCCCGAGGGCGTGCGCCACCGCCGCCACGGCCGCCGCCGTCGCGATGACCAGTACCGTGCTGAGCAGCACGATCACGCGCAGGTTGGTGCGGATCTCCCGCAGCGAGGTGGTGAGACTCTCCCAGTAGAGCAGGGCGGGCAGGAAGAGCAGCAGCACCGCCTCGGGCGGCAGGCCGACCCCGCGCAGCGCGGGCAGCAGCCCCAGCAGCGAGCCGACCGCCAGCAGCAGCACGGGCGGCACGACCCGCCACCGCCGCGCGGCGACGCTGGAGACCAGCACGGCGACGCCGAGGATGACGACGATCTCTAGCGCGAGCAGGAGCTTCCTCCGGGTGCGGCAGGCGGCTTACCGGGGCCACATGCTGCCAGAACGGCCGGGGGAGAGCCACCCGCCGCACGGGATCGCGGGGCGGGACCGTCCGGGCGGCGCCGGGCGCCCGCCGGAACCGCGCCGGCTATCTCGCGGGGCGGGACCGCCGGGGCGGGGCCGGACGACCGCGGGGGACCGCGCCGGCTACCCGGTACGCAGCGCGTCGGTCGGGGTGAGCCGGGCGGCGCGCAGCGCGGGATAGAGGCCGGCGACCGCGCCGACCAGGCACGCGGCGGCGAGCGCGAGACCGACCGCCGACGGCGGTACCAGGGGTTGCCAGCCGCGCTGGACGGCCAGCGCGTAGGTGGCGGCGGCGCCGAGCAGCGCACCGGTGACGCCTCCGGCGGCGCCGAGCAGCAGCGATTCGAGGAGGAACTGCCCGGCGACGTGCCGGCGGCCCGCGCCGAGCGCGCGGCGCAGCCCGATCTCGGTCCGTCGCTCCAGGACCGCGATGACCATCATGTTCGCGATGCCGACCCCGCCGACGAGCAGGGCCACCGCGCCGAGCCCGAGGAAGAGCGCCGTGCCGGAGTCGGCGACGGCCAGGCGGGCGGTGAGCGCGTCCGACGGCCGGCTCACCGCCACCTCGTCGGGTCGCTCCGGATTCGCCGCGCGGGCCAGCATGGTGGCGACCTCGACGGTACGGTCCTGCCGGGCGCGGACGTAGATCCGGCTGGCGGCGCCGTCGTGGCCGAAGTCCCGGACCGCGGCGGCGAACCCGACCAGCGCGGACCGGTCCACCTCGGGCGCGAGGTCGAGCGGGGCGAGGACGCCGATGACGGTGTACCAGTGCCCGGCGACGAAGACGCGCGGATCGCCGGAGAGATCCTCGACGCCGAGCCGCTGGGCGGCCGTGTGCCCGAGGACGGTGACCGGGAACCGGGCGGTCCCCTCGGTGAGGAACGTACCGTGGGTGAGCCGCCCGTCCAGGACCGCCAGCAGCGACGCGTCGGCGGCGCGTACCGCCAGCCCGCCGGACTGGGCCGGCGGCACCCGGTCGGTGCGGCGTACGGTCACCCCGGGCAGCTCCGCGGTCGGCGCGCTGGCCAGCACCCCCGTGGTGAGGCTGACGCCGCCGGCGGCGGTCGCCGGCAGCGGCTGCTCCTCCCCGCCCGGGCCCTGCCCGTCGGCCACGGTCAGCAGGTTGGTGCCGAGCCGGTCGATCCGGGCGAGCAGGTCGGACTGGCTGGATCGGGTGATGCCGAGCACCGCGACGAGCGCGGCGATGCCGATCCCGACGCCGAGCACCGACAGGGCGGCGCGGGCCGGTCGGGTGCGCAGCCCGACCGTGGCGACCGTCAGCAGGTCGGTGACGCGCAGGCGAGGCAGCAGGCTCATGCGGTGCTCCCGGTGTCGTGCGCGACGAGCCCGTCGCGCAAGGTGATCTTCCGGCGGGCGGCCCCGGCGACCTCGTCGCTGTGGGTGATGACCACGATCGTGGTGCCCTCGACGTTCAGCCGGCGCAGCAACCCGAGGACCTCGGCGCCGTTGGCGGAGTCGAGGTTGCCGGTGGGCTCGTCGGCGAAGAGGATCGGCGGCCGGCCGACCAGGGCCCGGGCGATGGCCACCCGCTGCTGCTCGCCGCCGGAGAGCGTGCGTGCCCGCTGGTGCGCCCGGTGGGCCAGCCCCACGCGGGACAGCGCCTCGGCGGCGTCGGCGCGGCGCCGCCCGGCGGGTACGCCCCGGTAGAGCAGGCCGGTCGCGACGTTGTCCAGCGCGCTGAGCTGCGGCAGAAGGTGGAACTGCTGGAACACCACCCCGATCCGGTACGCGCGCAGGCCGGCCAGCCGCCGGTCGGAGAGGCGCTCGATCGGCTCGCCGGCGATCCGGACCGAGCCGCTGGTCGGCCGGTCCAGCCCGGTGGCCAGGTTGAGCAGGGTGGACTTGCCGGAGCCGGAGGGGCCCACCACGGCCGCCAGCTCCCCGCCGCGTACGGCGAGGCTGACGCCGCGGATCGACTCGACCGGCGGGCTGCCCGGATAGGTCTTGCGCGCGTCGCGCAGTTCCAGCACGGCGTTCACCGGACGGGAACCTTCACCCGCTGGCCGGCGGTCAGCTCGCCGGTCACCTCGACCCGTCCGGTGGCACCGTCGAACAGGCCCGGCTCGACCGGCACGTACCGGTCCGAGTCCAGCCGTACCTGGTAGCCGCCGCCCGGCCGGGCGAGCAGCGCGGTGATCGGCACCTGCAGCACGTTCTCGCGGGTCTGCCGGGTGAGGGCCACCGTCACCGGCGCCCGGTCGAGGTCGCCCGCCCCGGACGGTGGGGTCGCGCCGATCGTCACCTGGAACGGGGCGGGCGTGGCGGCGTCCCCCGGCCCGCCCGACTGCTCCGGCGCGGCGGGCGCCCGCCCGACCGCCAGGACGGTGCCGGGAAACGGCGGCGTGCCGCCCATGGTGATCGTGACCGGGGCGCCGACCTCGACCAGGCGTCGCCGTTCCGCGGTGACCTGCGCGGAGACCACCGGCTTCGTCGGGGTCACCGTCACCACCGGCTGGTCCGGGCGTACCGGGGCGCCGAGCGCGACCCGCGCCTCGTCGATCCGCAGCGCCCCGGGCTGGAACACCACCCGGCCCAGCGGCAGTGTGCCGGTGCGCCGGCCGGCCGGCACGCCCCAGGCGGCCTGCCAGCGGCGGATCGCCGCGGCGGTGGCCCGGGAGAAGTGCCCGTCCACCGTCAGCCGGTGGTCGGGGTCGTGGCCCAGCGCGACCAGGTTCTGCTCCAGTTGCCGCACGTCCGGACCGTCGGTCATGCCGTACGCGAGGTCGCGGTAGGCCGGCGTGGCGCCGTACAGCAGCCGGACGGGCTGGTCGGCCACCGCGTACAGCCGCGCCCCGCGGGCCACCACGGTCTCCGGCGCGGCCAGCGCGGTCACCACGCCGGACCCGCCCAGGTGGACCACCGGGTACGCGACGCCGTACCCGAACGTGCCGTTGACCAGGACCCGCTCCGAGACGGTGCCGCGGGTCACCTCGGCGGTCTCCGTCGGCACCGGAGCCGCCGCCGGGCCCTCGCGCCCGGGCCGCGCCGCGTCGGCCAGCCACGCCGCGCCGGCCGCGCCGCCGGTCACCACGGCCACGAGCGCGCCGCCGAGCACCTGCCGCCGGCGGGTCACTGCGGCTCCGTCATGCCGAAGCCGACCTCGTACTGGCGGCACGCGTCGAACGCGTCCCGCCCGCTGTCGCCCTTCACGGCCTGCTCCATCGGGGTGCCCCTGATCGCGAACCTGCCCCGGGCGTCCGGGTCGGGCCAGTCCGGGAACCCGTGCTGTCGCAGGCAGGCGGCGAGCTGCCGCAGCTTGTCGAGGTCCGCCGCGGTCGGATCCGGTTTCCGCCACAGGCTCTGAGGCAGCCGCCTGGCGATCGCGTCGCACGCGTCCAGGGCCGCCATCACCGCCTCCTGGTCGGCGCCGGCCGGCGCCTCGCCCTTGCCCTGGATCCGGCCGTCAGCCAACCTGGGTGGCTGGAAGCCGGCGACGCCGTGGTCCCGGACGCACTGGGCGTGCTCCTCGAGGATCGCCACGATCTGTGCCTCGCCGAGCCCGCTGGCGGCCGGCGACGGGGTTGCGGCCGGGGACTCGGCCCGGCATCCGGTGAGCCCGGCGAGAGCCGCGACGACGACGGCCGCGACGCCGAGTCGAATGCATCTGGTCATGCCGTCGAGCCTCGCGCCGGCCGATGCCGTTGTCGTCGGAGCCGGATCGGATCCGGCCCGCCGGCCGGTACGAGCGAGCGCGGAGCCGGCGTACGAGCGGAGTCTGATGTGTCCGGTCGGCCCGCTGCCTACCCTGGATGCGTGCCGCCGCTCACCGACCTCTACCGCCGCCTCCCCGCCTGGCGCGGCCACCTGTTCGACGCCCTGTTGGCGGCGACGATGGTGGCGCTGTCCAACCCGGCGCCGGGCAAGCCGGGGCAGGCGGTGGCGGCGCAGCCCTGGGCGTTCGCGCTGTGGTGGACGTTCACGGCGCTGCTCGTCCTGGGCCTGGCGGTGCGGCGCCGCTGGCCCGTGGCCGCGCTCGTCCTTGCCGGCGTGGGCGCCGCCGCGCACCAGGTCGTCGCGGAGGCGTGCCACCGGCGCGTCCCGTTCCCGACCCTGATCGACCTGGCCGTGCTGGTCGTCCTCTACACCGTGGCCAGCCGGAGCCGGTCCCGCTGGCGGTCGCTGGCGGCGCTCGCCGCGACGGCGGGCGTCGAGGTGGCGGTGAGCCTGGGCAGCGCGCTGGCCGCCGGGGCCCGGCCGGCGGCGTCGGCCGGCGACTCGGCGGTCGGCGACGACCCGGTCGTGGACCCCGGGTCGGTGCTCGGCGGCGACCGGATGACGGAGGTCAAGCCGGCGGGCGGCGACGAGCGGATGCTGGCGTTCGTCCAGCAGCAGATCGTCGAGTTGGCGGGGATCGTGCTGCTGGCGCTGGCCCTCGCGTACGCGCTGGGCGAGGCCGCCCGCAGTCGCCACGCCCACCTCCGGATCCTCGAGGAGCGCGCCGCCGACCTGGAGCGCGAGCAGCAGCAGCGGCTCGCGCTCGCGGCGGCGGCCGAGCGCGCCCGGATCGGCCGCGACCTGCACGACGTGCTCGCGCACAGCCTGTCGGTGATGGTGGCCCAGGCGCAGGCCGCGCTCGCCGCCCAGCACCGACATCCGCAGCGCGCGACCCGGGCGGTCCGGGAGGTGATCACGGTCGGGCGGGACTCGCTGGCCGAACTGCGCCGGCTGGTCGGCACGTTCGGCGCCGAGCCGGACGCGCGGGACGCGCTCGCGCCGATCGGCGTCGCCGCGCTGCCGACCCTCATCGAGCGGGTACGGGCGGCCGGCGTGCCGGTGCTGTACACGCACGACGGCGCCCCCGTCGACCTGCCGCCCGGCGTGGACGTGTCGGTGTACCGGATCGTGCAGGAGGCGCTCACCAACACGCTCAAACACGCCGGCGCCGGTGCCCGGGCCCGGGTCCGCCTGGCCACCGGGCCGGCGTACGTCGACGTGGAGGTCAGCGACGACGGCACCGGACCGTCGGCCGACCCGGACGCGGGGCCCGGCAACGGTCTGCGCGGCATCGCCGAGCGGGTCGGCCTGCTCGGCGGCACGCTGACGGTCGGCCCGAACCCGGACGGCGGCTTCCTGGTCCGCACCCGGCTGCCCGTACCGGCCGGGACGCCGTGACCGACGATCCCACCGCGAACCGGCGCATCCGGGTCGTCCTGGTCGACGACCAGGCGTTGCTGCGCACCGCGTTCCGGGTCATCTTCGACGAGACCGAGGACATCGCCGTGGTGGGTGAGGCCGGCGACGGCGCGGGCGCGGTACGCGTCGTCGAACGCACCCGACCGGACGTGGTGCTGATGGACATCCGCATGCCGGGGATGGACGGCATCGAGGCGACCCGGCGGATCGTGGCTGCCGCCCCGCGGATCGCCGTGCTCGTCCTGACCACGTTCGACCTCGACGAGTACGTGTACGGCGCGCTGCGCGGCGGGGCGAGCGGCTTCCTGCTCAAGGACGCGCTCGCCGACGACCTGCTGGGCGCGGTCCGCGCGGTCGCCGCCGGGGAGTCGGTCGCCGCGCCGAGCGTCACCCGGCGGCTGATCGCCCACTTCGTGCGCACCACGCCGGCCCCCGCCCGGCCGGACGACCGGCTCGGCCCGCTCACCGCGCGCGAGCGCGAGGTGCTCACGCTGATCGGCCGCGGCCGGTCCAACACCGAGATCGCCCAGGAGCTCCGGCTCGCCCCGGGCACCGTCCGGACGCACATCGGACGGATCTTCGCCAAGCTCGGCCTGCGCGACCGGGTACAGGCGGTGATCCTCGCGTACGAGCTGGGGCTGGTCCGGCTCGGGGAGAACGCCTGAGCCCGCCGCGACCCGCCCCACCACCGCCGGCCCGTGCCGGACCAGCGGCTCCGCTCAGCCGTGCGTCGGCGCCAGGTCGTCGATCACCTCGGCGCCGAGGCGCGCGATGTTCTCCAGCGTGGCCGCCCGGTCGCCCGCACCCTCCACCATCAGCAGCAGGTGCCGTACGCCGGTGGCCGCGACCGTCGCGGCGAGCCGCTCCCGGCACAGCCGTGGGCCGCCGACCGGATGCAGCTCCAGCAGTCTGCGCAGGTAGCCCTCCGGATCGGGGGTCCTCGGTGCCGAGCCGTCGATCCGCACGTACGCGCCGACGCCGGCGAGCAGGCCAGGCAGCGCGGCGCGGACCGCGTCCCGGGCCGCCTCGTCGGTGTCGGCGACGTGCGCCAGGTGCGCGCTGGCGTGCGCCACCCCGGCCGGGTCGTGGCCGTGGCGCGCGGCGACGGCGGCGTACTCGGTCAGCAGGGCGGCCTTCTCCGCGTCGTCGGCGTGCAGGCCGAGCAGCAGGGGGAGCCCGTGCCGGGCGGCCAGCGCGACGCTGGGGGACGAGGTCGCCGCGATCCAGACGGGCACCCGACGCCGGGGTCGGGGCACCACCGGTACGTCCCGGAAGGCGAAGCGCGCGCCCGTGGCGCCGACGGTCGACGCGCCCGAGAGCCAGCGGCAGAGCAACTCGACGGACTCGCCGAAGCCGTGCTCGTACCGGTCCAGCCCGGTGCCGAAGACCTCCAGGTCGACCCAGGGCCCGCCGCGGGCCACGCCGAGGGCGAACCGGCCGCCCGACAGCTCGTCGAGCAGCACCGCCTCCTCGGCGAGCGCGACCGGGTGCCGGTTGGAGAGGATGGCCGCCGCCGTGCCGACGGTGATCCGCGAGGTGGCGCCGAGCAGGTGCCCGGCGAACGCCAGCGCCGAGGGGCAGACCCCGTACGGGATGAAGTGGTGCTCGGCGATCCACACCCCGTCGAAGCCGGATCGCTCGGCCGCGAGGCCGTACCGGTGCGCCGAGGCGAGCGCGTCGGCGTGCGTCGTACCCGGGAACTGCCCGGCGAGCAGGAACAGGTGTGCCCGTACCGCCCGGGTGGGGACGCTGGTCCGCATGCTCCTCCGAGGTCCGCCCGCCGCCGGCCCGGGCGCCGGGACCGCTGAGCCGTCCGTGGTGAGAGCAGAGCACGCTCCACCCGGGCCGGTCAACGCCGCCGCGCGGCGTGTCCGCCGACCGGTGGGACGGACGCGGAGGCGGGTGGCGGGGGCGCGGCCCGAGGAAGTGCGACTTCCTCGGGTCGGCAGTACGATGTTGCGCAGTCTTCCGATACGGAGGGTCGCATCGGTGCTGAAGTCGCGCCTGCTGTCACCGATCCGGCCGGGCCTTTCGACCCCCTCGGGCGGTGCTCCCGGGCACCGAGATCGGAGACAGCTCCGTGATCCGCATCGTGATCGTCGAAGAGATGGGTCTGCTGCGCGGGGCGCTGCGGGCCGTCCTGTCCGGCGAGGACGACCTGGAGGTGGTGGCGGACCTGCCGGAGTCGGGTGACGTGCTCGCGGTGATCCGCACCAAACGGCCGGACGTCGTGCTGGTCGACGTGGAGCTGCGCGGGCTCGACATGCTCGCGACGGTGCAGAAACTGCTGGTGGAGGCGCCGCGTACGGCGGTGCTGGCGCTGGGCGCGCAGGACAGCCCGCGGATCCTCTCGGAGGCGCTGCGCGCCGGGGTACGCGGCTTCGTCGGCAAGGACCTCCAGCCCGCCGAGCTGGCCCGGCTGCTGCGCGCCGTCGCGGCCGGCGAGGTCGTGCTCGACCCGGCTGCCGCGGTGGCCGCCCTGAGTCCGCCGGAGAACCCGCTCACCCGGCGCGAGCGCGAGGTGTTGCACGTGGCCGCCGAGGGACTGCCGCTCAAGGAGATCGCCCGTCGGCTGTACCTGGCGCACGGCACCGTCCGCAACCACCTCTCGGCGATCCTGCGCAAGACCGGCTCGCGTACCCGGCTGGAGGCGATCCGGCGCGCCCAGCGCGCCGGCTGGCTCTGAGGCGTAACAGTTCGTTCGGTCCGGAGGACGGTCGGTGACCCCTCCGGGGCGCCCCGTCCGGGGCTGACTCGCAGCTCAGGTGCCTTGTCGTGCCGCTCGCCCGACGGGCGATCACGGGACGCCCATGCTTAAATGTTTACGCATCGTGATCTCGTCGTTACCAGCAGCAGGGGGTATTTTGATCCGGACACTGCTCGCCCTCGATGGCGCACTGGTGCGCGGCGCGCTGGCCTACGTCCTGACCGTACAGGGCGACATCGACGTCGTGGCGGAACTCGACCGGTTCGACGAACTCGGGCCGGCGGTGCGCGAGACCCGCCCGGACGTCGCCGTGGTCGACCTCGGACTCTTCGGCGCCGACGGACCGCTGGAGTACGCCGGGCGCCACGAACTCCGCTGTCCGCTGCTCGTACTGGCCGATCCGCGGCGCTGCCGGACCCTCGGCGAGGCGCTGCGTACCCGGATCGGGACCGTGGGTTTCCTCGGGCACGACGTGGACCCGCAACGGGTCGTCGAGGGGGTGCGCCAACTCGCCCGGGGCGAGCCGGTGATCGACGCCGGCCTGGTCGTCGCCGCGCTGACCGCGGAGAGCCCGCTGACCAACCGCGAGACGGAGATCCTGGAGATCGCCGCCGAGGGCTGGCCGATCGGGGAGATCGCCGCCAAGCTCGCGCTCTCACCGGGAACCGTGCGCAACCACCTGTCCCGCATCGCCGGCAAGGTCGGGGCGCGTACCCGGATCGAGGCGGTACGGATCGCCCGCGAGTCCGGCTGGATCTGAGCGCGGCCGGGCCCGTCGGGGCGGCCGATGACCGGCGCGGCCGGTCATCGCCGCGCGGCGTTCCGCCCGTCATCCCCGGGCATGTCCGCCGGCCGGTCGCGGGCGGGCGCCCGACGACGGGTACGGCCGGCGGGTGGCGATCGCGAGGAACCGGTGCGGCGCGTCGTCGTAGCTGGCGAGGTGCCAACCGGAGCGGGAGGTCGACCGGTCCAGCGGGGCTTCGGCGAGCGGTTCGTCGGGGCCCAGGGTGCGGCCGTGCCGGGCGGCGAGGGCGGCGCGGCCGGACGGGTGGAAGAGCACGAGACGGCCGCCCGGCCGGGTGACCCGGGCGAGTTCGCGCAGGCCGGCCTCGGCGTCGGGCAGGTGGGTGAGCAGGCCGGCCGCGAAGATCGCGTCGACGGTGCCGGACCCGAAGGGTAGGCGTCGCGCGTCGCCGAGGACCAGCGTGGCCGCCGCGTCGTGGCGGTGCCGCCGGGCGGCGGTCAGCATCTCCGGGGTGAGGTCGAGGCCGACGACGGTACCGGTGGGTCCGACGGCGCGCCGCAGGGCGGGCAGGGCGCGGCCGGTGCCGCAGCCGACGTCGACGGCGACCCCGCCGGGCGGCAACCGGGCCTCGACGACGGCGGCCGTGTAGGCGGGCAGGTCGTCGCCGAACTTGGTGTCCCAGGTCGCGGCGCGGACGGCGAAGAAGGCCCGGGACTCGCCGACGTACCAGCGCTCCCAGGGGGCGAGCCGCTCGGCGAGGCGACGGATCACCGGCCAGTCGGGATCGCGCAGGTCGATGACGACGTCGCCGCCGCGACCCCGGTCCCCGTCCGCGGGTGGGCCGGTCGGCGGGGTGCGCAGCCAGACGACCACGTCCCACGCGCCGGCGGGCGGGTGGGCGCGCCAGCGCGGCCCGTCGGCGACGGCGACGGACCCCGGGGTTCCGCCGGCCCGCCAGGTGTCCTCGTCGGCCAGCGGCGTGGCGTCGGTGAGGCGGGCGCAGGGACGGCCGGCGGCGGCCAGCGTTTCGGCGAGGCGGTCGGCGACGACCGCCGGGTACGGGCCGGCGCCGTCGACCACGACGGTGACGGCGCCGGGGGGAAGGGCGGCGGCGAGGTGGTCGAGGACCTCGGTCCATCGGCGCGCCCGCTCGTCGCCCAGGGTCTGCCATGCCGGTACGGTCACCGGTTCACCAGCCATGGCCCCATCATGCAGATTCGAGCCTGAATAGGCCAGTGTGCCGGGCGGATGCGAGCTGAACCGGCGGCTTTCCTTGGTGATTGCGGCCGGCTAACGTGTCCGCGTGACGATGTTTCGGATCGGTGAGGCCGCCGAGCTGCTCGGGGTCAGCGTGGACACGGTGCGGCGCTGGGTCGACGCCGGACGCCTGCCGGCCGTCCGGGACGAGCACGGGCACCGGGTGATCGACGGGGTGGCGCTCGCCGAGTTCGTCCGGGCCCAGGGCGGCGACCCGGAGGACCGCGCGGAGGAGTCGTCGGCGCGGAACCGGTTGCGCGGCATCGTCACCGCCGTGGTGAAGGACACGGTGATGGCGCAGGTGGACATCCAGGCCGGACCGTTCCGGCTGGTGTCGCTGATGAGTAGGGAGGCCGTCGAGGACCTCGGTCTGCGGGTCGGCTCGGTGGCGGTCGCAGTGATCAAGTCGACCACGGTCGTGGTGGAGAAACCCGCGACGACCGCCGGTAGCAGAGGGAGGAACAGCTCGTGACGACACGACGATTCCGTACCGCCGTGGTCGCGTTCGCCGCGCTGACGGCCGTGGGGCTGGCCGGCTGCGGTGGTGGCGACGGCACCGCCGAACCCGGTGCGCAAGGGAGCGGTACGGGTGTCTCCGGAACGCTCACGGTGCTCGCGGCGGCCTCGCTGACCGGGTCGTTCACCACCATCGGCAAGGACTTCGAGGCGGCCAACCCGGGTGTGCGCGTCACCTTCAGCTTCGCCGGCAGCTCCGCGCTGGCGACCCAGGTCAACCAGGGCGCGCCGGCTGACGTCTTCGCCTCCGCCGCGCCGGCGAACATGAAGACCGTCACCGACGCCGGCAACGGCGAGGGCAGCCCGACCACCTTCGTCCGCAACCAACTCGTCATCGCCGTACCGAAGGGCAACCCCGACGGGGTGACCGGGCTGACCGACCTGACCAGACCCGGCGCCAAGGTCGCGCTCTGCGCCGAGCAGGTGCCCTGCGGCGCGGCGGCGAAGAAGGCGCTCGACGCCGCCGGGGTGAAGCTCACCCCGGTCACCCTCGAACAGGACGTCAAGGCCGCGCTGGCGAAGGTCAAGCTCGGCGAGGTCGACGCGGCGCTGGTCTACCGCACCGACGTGAAGGCCGCCGCGGCCGACGTCGACGGCGTGGAGTTCCCGGAGTCGGCCGGGGCGGTCAACGACTACCCGATCATCGTGCTCAGGCAGGCTCCCAACAAGGCGGCGGCGCGGGCGTTCGTCGCCTACGTGCTCTCCGAACCCGGAAAGAACGTGCTCGCCGCGGCCGGCTTCCAGGCACCGTGAGCGCGTCCCGACCCGACGGCCCGGGTACGGCGGTCCGACCGGCACCCGGCCGGCCCGCGTACCCGCGCCGACGGACCGGCCGGGTCCCGGTCGCGCTCCTGGTGCCGGCCGCCCTGGGCCTGCTCTTCCTGGTGCTGCCGCTGGTCGGGCTGCTGGTCCGCACCCCCTGGACGACGCTGCCGCGACGGCTGGTCGAACCGGGCGTGCTCACCGCGCTGCGGCTGTCGTTGCAGACCGCCACCCTGGCCACGCTGCTCTGCCTGGCCCTCGGCGTACCGCTGGCGTGGCTGCTGGCCCGCGTCGAGTTCGCCGGCCGGCGCCTCGTACGCGCCCTGGTCACCGTTCCGCTCGTGCTGCCGCCGGTGGTCGGCGGCGTCGCCCTGCTGCTGGTCTTCGGCCGCCGGGGGCTGCTCGGCGGCTGGCTGGACTCGACCTTCGGCGTCACCCTGCCGTTCACCACCGCCGGGGTCGTCGTCGCCGAGGCGTTCGTCGCCATGCCGTTCCTGGTCATCGCGGTGGAGGGGGCGCTGCGCGGCGCCGACGCCCGGTACGAGGAGGCCGCCGCCACCCTCGGCGCCGGCCGCTGGACCACTTTCACCCACGTCACGCTGCCGCTGGTCGCCCCCGGCATCGCCGCCGGGGCGGTGCTCTGCTGGGCCCGGGCGCTCGGCGAGTTCGGCGCCACCATCACCTTCGCGGGCAACTTCCCGGGCCGTACCCAGACCATGCCGCTCGCCGTCTACCTCGCCCTGGAGACCGACCTGCAGGCCGCGATCGTGCTCAGCCTCGTCCTGCTCACCGTCTCGGTGGCCATCCTCGCCAGCCTCCGCGACCGTTGGCTCACCAGCGCATGACCGCCCCCGACCACCGGCGCACGACCGCCCCGGACCACGGGCGGACGACCGCGCCCGACCACCGGGCCGTCACCACGGACGAACCCGTCGCCGATACCCCCATGCTCGACGCCCACCTCGTCGTGCAGCGCGGCGGGTTCCGGCTCGACCTCGCCCTGCGGATCGGCGCCGGCGAGGTCGTCGCGCTGCTCGGCCCGAACGGCGCGGGCAAGACCACCGCGCTGCGGACGCTCGCCGGCCTGACCCCGTTGCACGCCGGACACGTGACCCTGGGCGGTCGGGACCTCGACCGGCCCGGCGCGCGACGGTGGATGCCGCCCGAGCGGCGCCCGATCGGCGTGGTCTTCCAGGACTACCTGCTCTTTCCCCACCTGAGCGCGCTGGACAACGTCGCCTTCGGACCGCGCCGGCACGGTCTCGGCCGCCAGCGCGCCCGCGAGGTCGCCGCCGCCTGGCTCGCCCGGATGGGGCTGGCCGACCACGCCCGCCGCAGGCCGCGGCAGCTCTCCGGCGGGCAGGCCCAGCGGGTGGCGCTGGCCCGCGCCCTCGCGGTCGAGCCGGCGCTGCTGCTCCTCGACGAGCCGCTCGCCGCCCTCGACGCCAGCACCCGCCTCGACACCCGCGCCCAGCTGCAACGGCATCTCGGCGCGCATCCGGGGGCGACCCTGCTGGTCACCCACGACCCGCTCGACGCGCTCGTCCTCGCCGACCGGCTCGTCATCGTCGAGAACGGCCGGGTCGTCCAGGAGGGCGACGCCGCCACCATCACCGCGCAACCCCGTACCGACTACGTGGCCCGACTCGTCGGGCTCAACCTGCACCGGGGCCACGCCGACGGCCACACCGTACGGATCGGGGCCGGCTTCGCCCTCACCACCGCCGGCCGGTACCGGGACGAGGTCTTCGTCGCGTACCCGCCCTCGGCCGTCGCCCTCTATCCGCGCCGCCCGGACGGCAGCCCGCGCAACGTCTGGCCGGCGACCATCGCGGGCATCCAACGGCACGGGGACAACCTGCGCATCCAGCTCGATGGCGCGGTCGACGTGGCCGCCGACGTCACCCCGGCCGCCGCCGCACAGCTGCGGCTCGCCCCGGGGCAGCCGCTCTGGGCCTCGGTGAAGGCGACCGAGGTCCGGGTCTATCCGGCGGCGCCGGAGGCGCGGGCCTGACGCCGTACCTACTATTCCTATTCAAATACTGGGATATGCGGGTCGGTGGATTGACGGCCGGTCGGGGCGCTGGTGCACTGATCACATGCCCGCCCTCCCGCTGCTGACGCGACGTCGGTACGTGGACTACGGGCGGCTCGCGGCCACCGCGTGTCGGTGACCGCCTGACGACGCGAGCCGGCCACGCCAGCGGCCGGCCGCCGTACCGCGCCCGCCCCGGCGTGCGCGGGCCTCGCCGGCCCCGTCCGGCCCTGTGATCTCCCACTTTCCAGCGGCGCCGGCCGTACCGTGCCGGCGCCGCTGTCCCCGCACGGCCTGAGAAGGAGCCGGCAATGAGCGACGAGACCCCCACCCCCGCACCGCCGCCCGGACGCGCCGCGTGGATCAGCGAGGACTGGGCCGCCACCGTGGTGGGCCTGGTGCTGCTGGTGCTGATCCTCACCGGCGTCGTCTCGAAGGGGGTGCTCCAGTAGTGACGACCTCCTCCACCGACGACGTCCGTCCCGCCCCGACACCCGTCAACGAGACCGACGCGCTGGCCCCCGAACCCGACCGCCCCGGCGCCGTCTCCTGGCCCGCGGTCGCCGCCGCGCTCGCCGTCGTCCTCGCCCTGGCGTACCTGACGAAGTACCTGGACAAGAACGTCCCCGAGTGGCTCGCCGACACGAGCCTCGCCCGGATCGCCAAGTCCGTCGAGTACCCCGTGTACGCGATCGCGATCGGGCTGCTCGGCAACCTCGTGCTCACCGCCACCGGCGTACGCGACCGCCTGGCGTCGGCGTTCCGCACCGAGTTCTTCATCAAGACCGGCCTCGTCCTGCTCGGGGTTTCGATCAACCTCTCGCTGCTCGTCACCGCCGCCGGACCGGCGATCGTCCAGGCGCTCCTGCTCATCAGCGGCGTCTTCCTGTTCGCCTGGTGGATCGGCGGCCGGCTCGGCCTCGACGACCGGCTCCGGGCGCTGCTCGCGTCGGCCGTGTCGATCTGCGGGGTCAGCGCGGCCATCGCCGCCGCCGGGGCGGTCCGCGCCCGCCGCGAGCAGCTGGCGTACGCGGCCAGCCTGGTGATCCTGTTCGCCCTGCCGTCCATCTTCCTGCTGCCGTGGCTGGCGGACGTCCTGGGCCTCGGTGACGCGGTCGCGGGCGCCTGGATCGGCGGCAACATCGACACCACCGCGGCGGTGACCGCCGCCGGCGCGCTCGCCGGCGAGGACGCGTTGAGGATCGCCACCATCGTGAAGGTCACCCAGAACGCGCTCATCGGCGTGGTCGCCGTGGCGCTCACCGCCTACTTCGCCTACCGCGTCGAGCGCCGTACGGACGCCGCGCGACCCCGGCCGGTCGAGCTGTGGCACCGGTTCCCGAAGTTCGTGCTCGGGTTCGTCGCCGCCTCGATCATCGGCACGGTCTACGCGAACTCGGTCCCCGCCGCCGAGAACACCGCGACCCAGGCGGTCGCGGCGAACTTCCGTACCTGGTTCCTCATCCTGGCGTTCGTCTCCATCGGACTCGAGTTCCGGCTCACCGCGCTGCGCGAGGCGGGGTGGCGCCCGATCGCGGTCTTCGCCAGCGCCACCGTCGCGAACATCCTCCTGGCCCTGGCGTTGGCCGCCGTGCTCTTCCGGGGCTTCACCGTCTGACCGGTGCCCCGCGGGTCACGCCGTCCGTGCCGGACGGTGTGACCCGCGGACCGCGCGGTGTTCCCGGCCGTGCACGGGTGGTCCGGACCCCGCGCGGTGAATCGAGGTCGCGCGGGCGGTGCCTTGCGGGCCGGCGGTGCTCCGTCGGGTGGCGGTGCCTTGCGGGCGGCTGTCAGACGGGCGTGCTCGCCCGGGTGGCCGGGGCCGACCGGAGCCGGAGGTGCCGTTCGGTGAGCGCACCGAAGAGCAGTCCGAGGGTGGCCCAGGTGACGAACTGGGTGCCGAGCGACGCCAGCCGGAACTTCCAGAGCACGAGGGCGGGGAAACCGTCGGGCACCTCGCCGATCGTCGGCAGCGCCAGCTGGACGACGGCGACGAGGACCGCGTACGCCCCGACGGCCAGGATGGTCGCGTTCCACGCGCCGTACCGCCCGTGCAGCCAGCGCCCCAGCTGCAGGGCGAGGAGCCCGACGGCCACCGCGATCACGATCATGAGGAAGTAGAGGCCGGTCCGCTGGTCGAGGGTGTCCGGGTCACCGGTCGCGGGCGGGTTGGCCGGGTACTTGAGGAAGGGTACGAACGCGACGGTCAGGAAGCCGCCGAGCCCGACGAGCGCGGCGGTCGCTCGGGCGTCGAACCGGCCGATCCGCCCGTACGCGACCGCGAAGGCGAGCGCGAACAGGCCGCCGAGCGCGACCCCGTACACCAGGGTCGCGGTGGCCAGGCCGAGCGTGCTCTGCACCGCGCGGCCGACCAGTTCCGGCTCGCCGGCCTCGCCGTGCGAATGGCCGTGGGCGGACTCGAAGCCGATGGCCTGGCCGAGCGGACCCTCGCCGAAGAGCGTGGCGAACAGGTACGCGGCGACGCCGGCGACCAGGCCGACGAGCATGCCCCGGACCAGCAGTGAGCGTGCGGACAGCATGGGAGATGCCTTCCGCCGCGCTCAGTGGCAGGGGAAGCCGAGCAGGTGACGGCCGTCGTGCACGAACTCGTGCACCGTCTCGCCGGCGAAGACCGAGAGCACGCCCTGCTCGACGCCGACGAAGTAGAGCAGCACGAGGGCGAGGACCGCGCCGAAGACGGCCCAGGGCAGGACCTGCCGCAGCGGAATCGCGGTCGGTACCGGGACCGGTACGGCGGTGGGGGCGGGCAGCGACACGTCGGCCATGGTGGGAACCTCCTGGGATCACGCGTCCCGTAGCGGTGTCCGTGACGGCGGAGGGTCTGACTCCCGGACCGCCGGATGGTGTCTCCGGTGACCGGTTACAGTGGCGCGACCGTGCCGGGATCTCACCGGCTTCCTTCCACCGTCACGCTGTGCCCCGGACGCTACGGCCGGTGGCGCCGGGTGTCAACGTCGGGGCACGTGGCGTGTTATTGATCTCCCCGACCGGTGCGGGGGCCGCGGTCCGGATCGGAGGAGGTCGACCGGGTGAGCACCCGTCTGATGCTGATCAGCCACGCGGCCACGGCGGCGACCCGGTCCGCCGCCTTCCCGACCGACGAGCCGCTCGACGCGCACGGGCTGGCCGACGCCGCCGCGCTCGCCGGTGTCCTGCCCCGCGCCGACGACGTACGCTGCGGCCCGGCGCTGCGCTGCACGCAGACCGCCGCCGCGCTCGGCCTCGCCACCACCGTCGACGAGGGGCTGCGCGACGGTGACCTCGGCCGCTGGGCCGGCCGTACCCTCGACGAGGTCGCGGCCGGCGAGCCCGAGGCGGTCGCCGCCTGGCTGACCGACCCGTCGGCCGCCCCGCACGGCGGCGAGTCCCTGCACGACCTGCTCGACCGTGCGGCGGGTTGGCTGCGCGCGCTGCCGGAGGGCGCCCGTACCGTCGTCGCCGTCACGCACCCGATGGTGATCCGCGCGCTCGTCGTCGACGCCATCGCCGCCACCCCCGCGTCGTTCTGGCGGATCGACATCGCCCCGCTCACCCGGACCGTCCTGCGCGGCGGCGCCGGACGCTGGACCCTGCGCGCGACCGCCGCCCCGCTAGGCTGACCTTCCGCCGCGCTCACCCGTACCGTTGCGCTGGCCCCCGGCCGTGCGTCCACGACTTCGCGCGATCACGACGGTGCCGGCCCGGGGACCGGGTGGGCGAGCTGGGCGGCCAGCAGCGCCGGCGCCTCGGCCAGCGAGGGCCCGTACCAGGTCAGATGCCGCCCGGAGACCAGCGCGCAGGGGGTACCCGGGAACGCCTCGGGACCGTCGGTGGCCGTGAACGGGTACGGCTCGTCGGGGAGCACGACCAGGTCGGGGGCGAGTCCGCGTACCTCGTCGAGGCTCGGGCGGGGATACCGGTCGGCGGCGTGGCCGTACAGGTTGCGCAGGCCGAGGCGGCGCAGCACGTCCGAGGCGAAGGTGTCGCCGCCGGCCACGATCCACGGCCGCCGCCAGATCGGTACGACGGCCCCGCGTGCCGGCCCGCTCGGCGGCGCGGCGGCCCAGGCGGCCCGGGCGGCGCGCAGCCAGTCCGGTTCGGCGCCCGCACCGAGGTCGCGCAGCAGGCCGGCCAGCTCGTCGAGGGCCGCGTCGACGGTGCGGGGATACGTGAGCCGGATCCGTACGCCCGCGGCCGCCAGCGCGTCGGCGTCGGCGCGGCGGTTCTCCTCGACGTTCATCAGCACCACGTCGGGGCGCAGGGCCAGGACCCGGGCGAGGTCGGGGTACTTGCTGCCGCCGACGCGGGCCACGTCCAGGCCGGTCGGGTGGGTGCAGTAGTCGGTGGCGCCGACGAGCAGGCCGGGCAGGGTGACCGCGACCGCCTCGGTCAACGACGGTACGAGCGACACCACCCGCCGCACCCGTGCCTCCTCACCCCGTGGCTGGGAAGACGTCTGGGGCGCGGGACCGGCCCGGTCCCGCGCCCCAACCGACGGTACGACGTCCCGTCGCGCCGCTGATCCGGCGTACCCGGTCAGCGGTCGAAGACGTCCTTGACGTGGTGCGCGGCGTCCTTCACCTTGTCGCCGGCCTGCTTCACGCTGGCGGCGTCCCGGTCGGTCCGCCCCTCGGCCTGCAGCCGCTCGTTGTCGGTGGCGTCGCCGTACCCCTCCTTGACGGCGCCCTTGATCTCCTCGGCCTTGTGCTCGATCTTGTCCTCGACGCTCATCATCGCCTCCTTGGCAGCTCTGGGTGTGCGACGGATGGATGCCCGGACGGCGGCGCGGCGAAACCCGGCGGGCGGGCCGTGCTGTTCGGGCGCACCGGTCCAGTGGCCGACGAGTTCGCGGTACGCCGCCGAGCGCCGCAGCAGCGCGTCGTGGCGGTCCAGCCGCGGCGCGCCGCCGTCGAGCAGGAGCACCCGCCGGGCGCGCAGGGCCGAACTGATCCGGTGCGCGATCACCACCAGCGTCCCGTCGCGGGCGGCGAAGCAGCTCTCCACCCGCGCCTCGGCCGCCGGGTCGAGGTGGCAGGTCGCCTCGTCGAGGATCGCCAGCGGGGCGGGGGAGAGGTACGCCCGGACCAGCGCGACGAGCTGCCGCTCACCGGCCGAGAGGGTGGCCGGGTCGAGCGGGGCCGCGAGCCCGCCGAGCCGGTCGACCAGCGGCCCGAGCCCGAGCCGACCGGCCACCTCCATGATCTCGGCGTCACCGGCGGTGGGGCGCAGGTAGCGCAGGTTGGCCGCGAGCGGGCCGGTGAAGACGTACGCCTCCTGCGGGATGAGCACCCGGCGACCGGCCAGCACCGCCGGGTCCACCCCGTCGACCGGGGCGCCCGCGAGCCGGACCGTACCGGCCTGCGGCGCCAGCAGCCCCGCGATCACGGCGGCGAGCGTCGACTTCCCGGCGCCGCTGGGCCCGACCACGGCGAGGTGCTCCCCGGCGGGCAGGTCCAGGTCGAGGCTCTCCAGCACCGGCCGGGCGTGCGGCCCGTACCGGAAGGTCACCCCGCGCAGCCGCACCGCTGGCGCCTGCCCACGACCCGGCGCCTCCCCACGGCTCGGCGTTCCCGCGCCGCGCGGCGCCTCCGCGTGGTCCCGCGTTCCCGCGCCGGCCGGCGTCTCCGCCCCCGGGCCGGCCGCGGCCCGCAGGATCCGATCCAGCGTCACCACGAAGCGCAGCCCGCCGCCGGCGATCCCCTGCACCAGCGTGTGCAGCGCCGGCTGGAGCCCGGTGGCGACGTAGACCAGCGCCCCGAGTACGGCCCCGGCGGTCAGGCCGCGCCGGACCAGCCACGGCGCCGCGAGCAGCAGTACCCCGAGCGGCAGCCAGCCGCCGATCGCCAGGCTCAGCCCGCGTACCGCGGTCGCCCGCGCCACCGCCCGCTCCGCCGCGGCCTGCGCGTCGACGCGTACGCCGATCCCGGCCGTCACCTCGTCCTGCGCCCCGCACGCCACCACGTCCCGGTGCCCGGCCAGGGCCGTGCCCGCCGCCGCGCCGAGCCGCTCGCCCGCGCGGACGTACTCGCGCTGCCGGCGCACCATCCCCGGCAGGCCGGCGGCGAAGACCCCCAGCCCGACCAGGAGCGGTACGGCCACCAGGGCGGCGACGACCGGCGCCAGGGAGGCGAGTCCCAGCAGGGCGGCGCCGGCGGCGAAGAGGAAGCCCCGCACCACCATGACCAGGCCGGCGAAGGTGTCCCGGACGATCTCGACCTGGTGGGTCAGCCGGGCCGCCGCGCCGGTGTCCGGGCGCCCGCCCGGCGCGGTCGCCGCCCGCAGCGCACCACCAACCACCCGCCGCGCCAGCTCGTCCCGGAACGGCTCCACAATCTCGCCGAGGCAGCCGTAGGCCCGCCCGCTGCCGACCGCGCCGACCGCGATCGCCGCCGCCAGCGACCCCAGCCAGGCCAGTCCGGTGACCGGACGGCCGGCGAGGAAACCGTCGTCGACCGCGCGGGCCGTGGCGTAGCCGCCGAGCAGCGTGGGCAGCGCCTCGGCCAGCGACCAGAGTGCCAGCCGGCCGAGCGGCCGGGGCGCGGCGCGGCGCAGGAAGTCGGCCGTGAACCGGGCGGGGCTCACCCCGACCGCCCCGCCGGGACGGCCGTCGACCGGGCCGCCGCGCGCTCCTCGGCGGGCGGCTGGAAGACCGCCCGGTAGGCGGGGTCGGCCCAGAGGTCCGCGTGGCGGCCCACCGCCCGCAGCCGGCCACCGTCCAGCCAGGCCACCCGGTCGGCCGCGGCGGCGGTACCGGCCCGGTGGGTCACGATCAGCCGGGTACGTCCGTCCGCCGGCCCGGCCAGCGCCCGCGTGATCCGGCGCTCGGTGACCGTGTCCAGGCTGGAGGTGGCGTCGTCCAGGACGAGCAGCCGCCGCGCGTGCAGCGCCCGGGCCAGCCCGATCCGCTGGGCCTCGCCGCCGGACATCGGGGCCTGCGCGAGCGGGGTGTGCCAGCGCCCGGGCAGCCGCTCGACGACCCCGTCCACCGCCGCGGCGCGCGCCGCCCGCCGGATCTCGGCGAGCGCCGGCCGCGCGCCGCCGAGGCCGATCGCGTCGGCGACGGTGTCGCCGACCAGCACCGGCCGTTCGAAGCCGTAGCCGACGGCGGCCCGCAGCGCGGCGCGGTCGAGCCGGCGCAGCGGTACGCCGTCGAGCAGCACCTCGCCCGCGTCCGGATCGCGCAGCCGGCCGGCCACCGCCGCCAGGGTCGACTTGCCGGCGCCCGAGGCACCCACCACCGCCGTCGAGGCACCGGCCGGCAGGTGCAGGTCGATCCGGTCCAGGATCGGCGGGCCGGCGTCGGGGCCGGTCGCGTCGTCGCGGTAGACCGTGACCCCGCGCAGCGTCACCGCGCCGGGCCCGGCGGGCAGCGGCTCGCTGCCGTACGTCCGGACCGGCTCGGCCAGCACCTCGGCGGCGCGCCGGGCCCCGGCCCGGGTACGCACCAGCCGGTTGACGGTGGAGAGCACCGCGCCGAGGCCGGCGCCGAGCGCGGCGTACCGGGTGGCCGCGAAGAGTTCGCCCGGGGTGAGCCAGCCCGCCGAGACCGACCATCCCCCCACGGCCAGCACCGCGACCGGGAGCAGCGGCGCCACCGTGGCGTTGCGGGCCGTCGCGCGGGCCAGCGCCCGCCAGGTGGCCAGCCCGTGCCGGTGCAGTTCGGGGAGGGCGTCGAGCACGCGCGCCCGCTCGGCCGCGACCGTACCGGCGGCGGCCACCGAGCGGGCCCCGCCGAGCGACTCCAGCAGCCGCCCGGCCATGCTTCCGAGGCAGCGCTGGTAGCCGGCGACCGCGGCCGAGGCGTCGGCGACGAACGCCCGCATGAGCAGCCCGAGCAGGGCCAGCCCGGCCAGGAACACCGCGCCGAGCAGCGGTTCCAGCAGCAGCAGGGCGACGGTGCCGCCGATCGGCGGCAGCAGCGCGGCGACCCCCAGCACGGCGGCGGTCCCGGCCTGACCGGCGTCGGCGGCCTGCGCGACGAGCCGGCCGACCAGGTCACCCACCGGCCACCGGCCGGCGGCGCGGGGATCGAGCGCGAACAGGTGCCGGACCAGCCGGTGCCGCAGCCGGGCGGTCGCGCGGGCGTCGGCGTGGCCGCCGGCCAGCGCGCCGAGCGTGTCGGTGGCGGCCACCACGGCGACGAGCCCGGCGGCCGCGAGGGGCCACCAGGTGCCGCCACCGGCGAGGGCGGCGTCCACGGCGAGGCCGAGCGCCGCCGGCAGGAGCAGTTCGGCGGCGGCGCCGGCCACCGCCAGCGCCGCGAGGGCGGGGACCCAGCCGCCGGCGTACCGGACGGCCCGCAGCAGCGGCCGGTCGCCGCCCCCGGTCGGATCCATCGTCCCTCCGGTACGCCGGGCCGGGTTGCCCTGGGCGGGTACGTCTACCCGCCCAGGGCAACCCGACGGTGCCTGGCTCAGTTGCAGGTCGTCACGGAGAGCGAGCTGTCGCCGCAGAGCAGCAGGCTCGCCCGGCTGCCGCCGCCGTCGCCACCACCACCGCGCTCGGCCGGGGTCAGCTCCAGGCCCTGGAGGTCCAGAAGCGTCATGTCGTGCCACCTCCCTTCTCGACTGTCGATGGGGTTTCACCCTCGCGGCCGCGAGGGGAGCTGGTTGGCGCCGGTGAGCGGCGCGAGGAAGGGCAGCGTGACCGGCTCCGGGTGCCGGGCCGCGCCCACGGCGAGCAGTACGCCCGCGGTGCCGGTGGCCAGGTCCATCGAGAGCCGCAGCAGCTGCTCGCCGGGGAACGCGAGCCCGTCGGCGTACGGGAGCGCGTGCCAGGCCAGCCGGCGCAGCTGGGCGCTCAGCTCGTCCCGCTCGTCGTGCACCCGGGCGGCGAGGTAGGCGATGATCCCGGCGCGACCGGCGAAGAGGCCGGACTGGGCGTAGAACGGCGACCGCGCGGCGCGGCGGATCCCGGCGGCGGCCTCGACGAGGTCCTCCTCCCGCGGGCGGTGCCCGAGGTACTGGTCGAGCACCATCCCGATGCCGACGCTGCCGTGCGCGAGGTACGGCATGGTGCGCCAGCCCTCGTCGACCTCCAGTGCCCCGTCCGGGCGCACCACGCAGCGGCGCAGGTCCTGGCGGAGCGCGGCGGCGGCGTGGTCGAGCAGGGCCGGCTCGCCGGTCAGCTCGTGCAGCCGCAGGAACATCAGCGCCACGCCGGCGCGTCCCCGGGTGAGCCCGGCGTACCGGTGCGCGCCGCCGCTGGTCTCGACCTCGGTGTCCTCGGGGTAGCGGGCCGTCACCAGGTCGGCCGCGTGGAAGGCCGCCTCGCGCAGGGCCGGCTCGCCGGTCCGCCCGGCCAGCTCGGCCAGGTTCAGCGCGATGCCGGGCAGGCCGCTGACCAGGTCGAGCCCCAACTCCCGCCAGGGTTCGCGCAGGCAGACGTCGACCAGATCGAGGGCGGGCTGACGGTGGCCGAGCCGCTCCAGCGCGAAGGCCACCCCGTGCAGCCCGTCGTAGAGGCCGCAGCGGGCGCCCGAGGGGAGGCGGCGTACCCGGTCGAGCAGCCACCGTTCGTGTTCGGGCCGCGGTTCGACGCCGGTCGCCCGCAGCGCGTAGAGCACGCCCGCCGCGCCGTGGCCGAGGCTCAGCCCGCCGGTGCGGAACTGTTCGATGTCGCCGGGGAAGAGCCGGTCGTCGCGGTCGGGCGTGGCGCTGGCGAGGATCGCGCGGGCCAGGGCGGCCCGCAGCGCCGGCCAGTTCGCCGCCTCCGCGAAGTCGAGCGGGCCGGGCCGCCCGGTCGCGGCGCCGACCGGGGCGGGGCGGGGCGCCGCGACCGGGGTGCGCGGGGCCGGTGCGGCGCCGCGCACCCCGGCCGGCGCGCCGTCGTCGGTGCGGGCAGGGGCCGGCGGCGCCGCCCGGCCCGGGCCGACGATCTCCGCGACCGCCTCGTCGAGGAAGTCGCGCGGCACCGGGAAGTGCGCCGCCACGATGTCGGCCAGGTGCGCGGCCTTGCCCGGGTCGAGCCGGACCAGCTGCGTCACCGGCAGGAAGAGCGCCAGCCGCAGGCAGGCGAGGGCGTACCGGTCGACGGCCGGGCCGGTACGGTCCCGGGGCGCGGCGAAGCCCTGGTTGCGCAGGCCGGGCCGGCGCTCCTCGGTCACCGGCGCGGCCACCTCGAAGTCGACCAGCGCCACGCTGTCGTCCGGCCGGACCATGACGTTGAACAGGTGCAGGTCCCCGTAGACCAGCCCGCGTTCGTGTATCGCGTCGACGGCGGCCTCGACCTGGGCGTACACGTGCCGGGCCCAGGCGGCGTACCCGGCCCGGTCGGCCGGGGTCGCGTCGGCGTCGGTCAGCGGGTAGCGCTGCACGAGGACCTTGTTCAACGCCCGGCCGTCGACGAACTCGCAGGCGAGGAAGTGGTGGTCGCCGAGGACGAACTCGTCGTGCAGCCGCGGTACCTGCGGCACGTCGGCCAGCCGCCGCAGCGCGTCGGCCTCGCGGCGCAGCCGGGTGGTGGCGTCCTCGCCCGCGGCGTCGAGCCCGGCGTACGGGCGCGCCTCCTTGAGCACCACCGTCTCGTCGGTACGGGTGTCCCGGGCGACGTAGAGCCCGCCCGCGTTCGAGAAGTGGATCACCCGTTCGATCCGGTACGGCAGCTCGGCGGTGGTGGTCGCGTTCCGGGCCGCCAGGTGCGGGGCGAGGAACGGCGGCAGCGTGACCCACTCCGGTACCCGGAAGACGGGCTCCCGGCGGTCGGGTACCAGGGTGCCGCTCGCGTCGGCGACGGCCGGCACCACCTGTCCCTCGGGGGAGAGGCAGTACCGCGCGGCGAAGCCGCCGTAGCGGACGTAGACCGGTCCGGCGCCGTAGCGCAGGTCGCTGAGGATGTAGGGGCCGGGCTCCCCGTCGAGGAGCTCGGCCAGCTCCTTGCAGGCCAGCTCCAGCTCGGCCTCGTCGCGGGGGTAGACGGTGACGAACTTGCCGCTGGAGCCGCGCGGGGCGTACTTGGCGTTGCGCAGCAGCAGCATCCGCGGTCCACGGAGGAACTTGAACGACAGCCCGCGCGGTACGCAGTACTCGAAGACGGCGTCCAGCACGCGCTCGGCGTTCTCCAGGCAGGCCGAGACGTGGATCTTCCAGCCCTGGGGCGGCAGGTCGCCGCCGCGCGGGCCGTAGATCAGCCAGTCGTCCTTCGGCTCGCGTTCCCAGCCCGGCGGCACCGGGCGGTCGGCGGCGGCGAAGCCCGGCGTACGGGCGCCGGTGCTGGCGAGGGAGTCGTAGAACAGCGGGTCGACCGCGCAGTACGCGTCGTAGCGCTCGTCCATCTCTGCCGACTCCTCCGGGTCAACCCGTGCGGGGCATCCCTGATCCGTCCGTCGGCATCGAGTCTGCGGGGCGCGCTGGAGTCACCTCTAGTGCGTTGTGTCACCACGCTCCGTGCATGGTGCACGGCTACCCATGACAAATGTCAGCCCGCCCCGCGTCCGCCGAACAGGCCCGCCCCGCGTCCGCCGAACACCGCCGGGCCGTGGCGGTACGGCGAAGGGCCCGGCCCCGCGCGAGGCGGGACCGGGCCCTTCGTCAGGTGGAGCGTGGAGCGTTACCGCTGACCCCAGTAGCCCGGCTGCGTCTGGACGTTGAGGTCCTTCGACTTGACCAGGTCGGCCGTCAAGGTACGCCAGTCGCTGAGCTTCAGGACGTCCAGGCCCTTCTGGATGTCGTTGGAGTAGATGTATCCGTTGTAGTAGTACGTGGACCAGGCGCCACCGGTGATGAGCCGCTCCGTGGAGAGCGGGCCGCGCTCCCAGTAGGCGATCTCGACCGGGCGGGCCGAGTTGGTGAAGTCCCAGACGGAGACGCCACCCTGGTACCACGCCTGGACCATGATGTCGCGACCGAGGACCGGGATCAGCGAGCCGTTGTGCGCCACGCAGTTCTCGGTGTCGGCGTTGGTCCGGGGAATCTTGTAGTAGCTCTTGAAGACGAGCTTGCGGCCGTCGCCCCGGCCGGTGATGTCGTAGATGCCGTCGGCGCCGCGGTTCGGACCGACGGTCGGGTTGCAGGTCGGGCCACCGCCGCCACCCAGTTCGTCGGTGAAGACGACCTTCGTGCCGTTGTTGTTGAACGTGGCCGAGTGCCAGAACGCGAAGTTCGTGGTGTCCCGGACCCGGTCGATGATCCGCGGCGACTCCCGGTTGGAGATGTCGAAGAGCAGACCGTCGCCCATGCACGCGCCCGCCGCGAGATCCTTCCCGGGGTAGACGGTGATGTCGTGGCAGCCGGTGGTGGTCGAGCTGCCGTTGTTGCCCGGGTTACCGCCGTCCGGGAAGAGGTTCGGCGTGGAGATCACGGCCGCGTCGGTGGGCTTCTTCAGCGGCACCTTGACGATCGAGATCGAGTCGTGCGGCGGCTGGCAGTCCGGGAAGCTCGCGCTCGGGCTGTACGAGGATACGTACAGGTAGACCGTCTTGTGGTCCTTCCCCGGCACCAGCGTGTGGGTGTGCGACCCGCACTCGGTCTCGACCGACTTGATGTACCGCGGGCTGTCCTTCTTGCTGATGTCGAAGATCTTGATGCCCTCCCAGGCGTTCTTCTGCGACGCCGGGAGCGAGGTGCTGTTGCACGAGTCGTCGCTGCGGGACGAGTCGGTCGAGAGGAAGAGCAGGTCCTCGTAGACCGTCACGTCGTTCTGCGAGCCCGGGCAGAGCACCTGGGAGACGACCTTCGGACGGCTCGGGTTCTTGATGTCGTAGACGACGAACCCGTTGTAGTTGCCCGCGAACGCGTACCGGCCCTGGAAGGCCAGGTCCGAGTTGAGCGCCGACTCGCTGTTGAAGTCGCCCTGCTTGGGGATGTTCGCGACCTGGCGCAGGTTCGGGCTGCTGGAGATCTCATCGACGCCGAGGTCGGCGCCGGTGACGTCCAGCGTGGTGAGTCGCTCCTCGTCGGCGCAGGCCGCGGCGAAGTTGTCGCCGAGGGACGCCAGCGCGGCGCAGTCCTCCGTGGACTTGGCGGTCGCGGTCTGCGCGCTGCTCGGCGGAGCGGCGGCTACCCCCAGGAGGATGAGGGCGGAGGCGGCCACTCCGATGGTGCGGAGTCGCCGCGGCCCTTGAGGGGTGGATCTGATCATCTGGTGGCACCCTTCGAAAGGGGTTGACGATTGTCGACACCTTACTCGTCGATATGCTACAGGGGTGTGACCATGGTCACATCGAGGAACTTGTCGGGTGGCTACGATCCCGGAGACCCTCGACCCGGAGGTACACAATGGCCAACGCCCGCCGGCGCGCACTCGTACTCGCCGTGGTGGTGGTGACCGCGCTGCTGGTCGCGGGCGCCGCCGTACGCGCGCGGACGAGAGGGGCGGAGCGCACCGCGACCCGCCCCGTCGCCGTCGCCACCACGCCGGCCGGCGATGCCGGGGCGGCACCCGTGATCGCGCCCGGTCGCCCCGGGGAACCGGCCGTGATCAATCCGACCGGTACCCCGGCGGGGCAGTCGGACCGGTACAACGATCTCGACGCGTACTTCGTCCGGATGATGATCCCGCACCACACGCAGGCACTGCAGATGGCCGAGTTGGCGCCGGACCGGGCCGCCGACCCGCGGATCAAGGTGCTCGCCGACCGGATCCGGGCCAGCCAGGTGCCGGAGGTGCTGCGGATGCGGGGCTGGCTGGACGCCCGCCACCTCGACGCCGACGCCGACGTGCGCGGCGGCCACGACCACGGGACCATGCGCGGCATGCAGACGCCCGACGCGATGCGGCGGCTGACCGACGCCAGGGGCGCCGACTTCGACCGCCTCTTCGTCCAGATGATGATCGATCACCACGAGGGCGCGATCGAGATGGCGACCAACGTACTGAAGGTCGGCATCGACGTCACGGTGGAGGAGATGGCCACCAGCATCGCCGCCGAGCAGGCGATCGAGATCACCCGGATGCGCGAGTTGTTCCCCGCCTGACCCGGCGTACGCCGGGACGGTCCACTTCGGACGTGCTGGCCTCGGGTGCTAACGGTCGGACGGTGAGTTGTGTCAACCTGTTGTCAGTACATCTTGCCGTCCCTCGGCGCGCGCGGGCGAGGTGCATCCGCGCGCGACCGCGCCTTCGAGGAGGGCCCGTGGCCGGACCTGAGATCGCCGTCGACCGGAACAGCCCGGTTCCGCTCTACTTCCAGGTCGCGGAGCAGTTCGCCGCCGCGATCCAGCGTGGCGACCTCACCCCGGGGCAGCGGCTGGACAGCGAGATCCAGATCGCGGACCAGCTCGGCCTCTCCCGCCCGACCGTGCGCCAGGCCATCGCGCACCTGGTCGACCGGGGGCTGATCGTCCGCCGCCGCGGGGTCGGTACCGAGGTGGTGCGCGGCGAGGTCCGCCGCGCGGTCGAGCTGACCAGCCTCTACGACGACCTGCGCCGCAGCGGCCAGGAGCCGACCACCTCCGTGCTCGAACTGCGGGCGGTGCCGGCCGGCTCCGACGTGGCCCGCGCCCTGGACGTACCGGAGGGCGCGCCCGTACAGCACGTGCGGCGCCTGCGCTTCGCCAACGGCGAGCCGCTGGCCATCATGCAGAACTGGCTCCCCGCCGACCTGGTTCCGCTCAGCGTCGAGCGCCTCCAGGAGCAGGGCCTGTACGGAATCCTGCGCGCGGCCGGGATGCGCGTGCGCGGCGCGCACCAGCGGATCGGCGCGCGGGCGGCGACCGCGGCGGAGGCGCGCATGCTCGACGAGCGGCGCGGGTCGCCGCTGCTGACGATGACCCGTACCGCGTACGACGACGGCGGCCGGTACGTCGAACACGGCTCGCACATCTACCGCGCCGGGCGGTACTCCCTTGAGGTCACGGTGGCCGAGCGGTAACCGGCGGTGGTTGGCGAAAATCTTGTTACCGGATCATTTCCTTGGCATGTATTTACGTCGTCAGGCTGTCATGACATCCTGCCTCCACTGAGCTCTCTTCGAAGCCCCACCTTGCGAAGGGAATACCGACATGTCAGCTACGCGTACCAGGGCCGCCGGCGCGATCGCCGTACTGGCGACGGCCCTCGTGGCCGCGAGCGCCTGCGGCGGCTCGTCGGGGCCGGCCGGCAAGGACGCCAAGAACATCACCCTCACCATCTCCGACAACGCGATCGCCGGCGGGAAGAACTCCGCCAGCGCCGAGTGGATCCAGAACTGGGTCATCCCCCGCTTCGTCGAGCAGCAGAAGGCCAAGGGCGTCACCGCGAAGGTGGCCTTCGTGGCCAGCGGCGTCGACGACGAGCAGTACAAGACCAAGCTCGCGCTGGACCTGCGGGCCCGGGGCGGGGCCGACGTGGTGTCGATCGACGGCATCTGGGTCGGCGAGTTCGCCCAGGCCGGCTACATCAAGCCGCTCGCCGACGTCGCCGGTGCCGAGACCGACCAGTGGGAGGGCTGGGCGCAGATCCCCAAGGCGGTCCAGGGCCTGGGCAGCTTCGAGGAGAAGCGGTACGGCATCCCGAACGGCACCGACGGCCGGGTGCTCTTCTACAACAAGAAGCTCTTCGCGCAGGCGGGCCTCCCCGCCGACTGGCAGCCCAAGAGCTGGCCGGAGTTGCTCGACGCCGGTACGAAGCTCAAGGCGCTGCCCGGGGTCACCCCGATCCAGCTCAACGCCGGTACCGCGATGGGCGAGGCGACCACCATGCAGGGCGCGCTGCCGTTGCTCGCCGGGGCGGGCGGGCAGATCTACGACGGCGGCAAGTGGACCGGCGCGAGCGCGGCCACCCGCGACATGCTCGACCTCTACTCCAAGATCTACCGCGGCGGCCTCGGCGACCCGAAGTTGCAGCAGGAGGCGAAGGGGCGGGACAAGTCCTTCCAGGAGTTCGCGGCCGGCAAGATCGGAATTCTCGGCGAGGGCGACTACTTCTGGCGCAGCGTGGTCGAGCCGAAGAACGGCATCGCCCCGATGGCCGACCGGGACAGCAGCGTCGGCTTCGCGCTGATCCCCGCCAAGGCTCCCGGCGCCGGCCTGCGCGGGCAGGACTACGTGAGCATGTCCGGCGGCAGCGTCCGGGTGCTCAACCCCAACTCGAAGTACCCGTCGCAGGCCTGGGAACTGCTCACCTTCATGCAGTCGGCCGAGGCGGTCAAGGCCGAGCTGAACGGCAAGCCGCGGATCACCGCCCGCACCGACGTCAACACCGAGGTGCTGGCGAACGACCCGATGCTCAAGTTCGTCGCCGAGAAGGTACTGCCGATCACCGCCTCCCGCCCGCCGCTGGCCATCTACCCGCAGGTCTCGGTCGCGCTCCAGGAGGCGACCGCCGCGGTGGTCTCCGGCAAGTCGGTCGACGAGGCCGCGACGGCGTACCAGAAGAAGCTGGAGGGCCTGGTCGGTGGTCCAGGTAACGTCACCTCCTGACCAGAGCGCCACGGCGGCGCGCCCGGAGACGGGCGCGCCGCTCGCCGCCCGCGCCGACGCCGCCGGCCTCGGCCGGCTGCGCGCGGCGGGCTTCCTGGCGCCGAGCATGGCGCTCATCGCGCTCTTCCTGGTCGTACCGGCGCTCTGGACCATCTGGCTCGGCGTCACCAACTACCGGCTCACCGGCATCGCCGCCGCCGCGCCCCAGGTGGTGGGCCTCGACAACTTCACCACCGCGCTCGGCGACGAGCGGTTCCGCGGCTCGCTGCTGCTGACCCTGGAGTTCGTGCTCGGCTCCGCGGTGATCGGCCAGGCCGGGCTCGGCTTCGCGATCGCCTGGGTGCTGCGCGACCGGCACGGCGCGCTGCGCCGGATCGTCGAGGCGTTCGTTCTGCTCGCCTGGATCCTGCCCAGCTCGGTGGTGGCCTTCCTCTGGATCGCCCTGCTCGACCGCGACGGCGGCACCCTCAACGCGCTGCTCGGCATCCCCGGCACCGCCTGGCTGCTCGACCACCCGATGCTGTCGATCATCGCGTTCAACACCTGGCGCGGGGCCGCCTTCTCGATGATGCTCTACGGCGCCGCGCTGCAGAACGTCCCGCCGTCGCACCTGGAGACCGCCCGGCTGGCCGGCGCGTCCGGGTGGCAGCAGCTGCGGGACGTGGTCTTCCCGCGCATCCGCGGCCACGTGCTGACCAACCTGCTGCTGATCAGCCTCTGGACGTTCAACGACTTCACCCCCTTTCTGATCACGGCGGGCGGGCCGGAGCAGCGGTCGGAGACGCTGCCCGTCTACGTCTACAAGATCGCCCTCTCCGGCGGGGAACTCGGCTTCGGGGCGGCGATCTCGTTCATCATGCTGCTGATCAACCTCGTCATCGCCCTGGTGTACCTGCGTACCCTCGGGCAGCGCCAGGAGTCGCGCCCATGACCGGATCCGCGCCGCTGTGGCGCCTCGCGCTCGGCCGGATCGGCCGCTACACCTTCGTCTCCGCGGTGCTCGGCTTCTTCGCCCTGCCGCTGCTCTGGCTGGCCACCGCGCCGTTCGACCGCGAGCCGACCATCACCGCGTCGCTGCCGCGGTTCACCCTCGACAACTTCCGGCTGCTGCTGGACAACCCGTACGCGATCCAGTCCCTGGTCAACTCGGTCTACCTGGCGGCCGGTACCGCCGCGCTGGTGGTCGTCTTCGCCGCGCTGGCCGCGTACGCGCTCAGCCGGGTACGCCTGCCCGGGCGGGACGCGCTGCTCTACGGGCTGCTGCTGCTCTCCTCCATCGTCACCGGTACCGCCACCATGGTGCCGCTGTTCGAGCTGGCCTTCCGGCTGACCCTGATCGACTCCCGGCTCGGCGTGGTGCTCGTCATGACCGGCGGCCTGCTACCGGCGGCGATCTTCATCCTGAAGGACTTCATGGACGCCACCCCGACCTCGTACGAGGAGTCGGCGCGCGTCTTCGGGGCGAGCCCGCTGCAGATCGTGCGGCACATCGTCGTACCGGTGGTCCGCCCCGGGCTCGCCACCGTGGCGGTCTGGGCGGTCGCCAACGTCTGGGGCAACTTCCTCGTACCGTTCCTGCTGCTGCGCGGCCCGGACAAGGCGCCGGCAGCGGTGATCATGTACACCCTCTACACCGAGGGCGGCCAGGCGGACCTCGCCCTGCTCTCCACCTTCTCCCTGCTCTACTCGCTGCCGGTGGTGCTCATGTTCGTCTTCGTCAGCACCCGGTACGGCTTCCGCTTCCACGGAGGGATCAAGCGCTAAATGGCCGCCATCACCATGAGCGGGCTCACCAAGGTGTATCCCGGCGGGGTCCGCGCCCTCGACGCCCTCGACCTGACCATCGCCGACGGCGAGTTCTTCGCGCTGCTCGGCCCCTCCGGCTGCGGCAAGACCACGCTGCTGCGCACCATCGCCGGGCTGGAGGTCGCCACCGGCGGTACCGTCGCCATCGGCGAGCGCGATGTGACCACCCTGCAACCCGGCCGCCGCGACGTCGCCATGGTCTTCCAGGACTACGCGCTCTTCCCGCACATGAGCGTGCGCGACAACATCGCCTATCCGCTGCGGATCAAGAAGGTGGGCCGCTCGGCGCGCGCCGCCAAGGCCACCGAGACCGCCGAGGAGCTCGGCCTCGCCGCGCTGCTCGAACGCCGGCCGGGGCAGCTCTCCGGCGGCCAGCAGCAGCGGGTGGCGCTGGCCCGCGCCATGGCCTGCCACCCGCAGGTCTTCCTCCTCGACGAGCCGCTGTCCAACCTGGACGCCCGGATGCGGTTGGAGGCGCGTACCTTCCTCAAGCGGCTGCAACGCGAACTCGGCGTCACCACGGTCTTCGTCACCCACGACCAGTCCGAGGCGCTCGCCCTGGCCGACCGGATCGCGGTGATGGAGGGCGGGCGGATCCGCCAGGTCGGCACCCCTGTCGAGGTCTTCCGCCGCCCGGCCAACACCTTCGTCGCCGGCTTCATCGGCTCCACGCCGATGAACCTGCTCGACGCCGAGGTGGTCAACGGCCGGCTCGCCGTCGCCGGGGTCCGGCTGGACCTGCCCGAGTCCGCGCACGGTCAGGTCGCCGACGGCGAGTCGGTGGTGTACGGCGTGCGCCCCGAGTACCTGGACTACTCGGCCGCGCCGGTCGAGGGCGCCCTGAGCGGCCGGGTCGTGGTGGTCGAGCACCTCGGCAGCCACTCGCTGGTCTCGCTCGACCTGCCCGTACCCGACGGCGATGGGCCGGGCGAGGGCCCGGGCGGCGGCCTCCAGGTGGTCGTACCGGAGGGCGAGGAGCCCGCGCCCGGCGACACCGGCTGGGTACGGCCGCGCCCAGGCCGGGCCCTGCTCTACCGGGACGGCGAACTCGTCGGCGCCCCCAGCCCCGCGGCGGTGGCCGCGTGAGCGCCCCGGTCCCCGACGGCGGCGGTCTGAGCACCGGCGGCGCCGGCGGCCCGGTCCCCGGCGGGGTGGGCGCCGGCGGGCGGACCGTGCACCGGGGCCGGTGGAGCATGGACGACCGGGCGGCCGAGGTGATGCGTCCGCTGCCGGTTCCCGTCGGCGCCGGTACCGCCGCGCTGACCGTGCGGCTGGACTACCCCCGCGACGCCGGCGTGCTCGACCTCGGCTGCTGGGGGCCGGCCGGGTTCCGTGGCTGGTCCGGCGGCGCCCGCGACGGCTTCACCATCACCCCGGACTGGGCCACTCCCGGCTACCTCGCCGGCGAGTTGGAACCGGGGGAGTGGCAGGTCATGCTGCGCCTGCACCGGGTTCCGCCGCAGGGGCTGGAGTTCGAGGTCGTCGCCACGACGAGCGGGACCGTACCGCCCCGGCCGGCCGCCCCGCCGGAGCCGCCGCGCCCGCACCGGGCACCCCGGCGCGAGCTGCCGGCCGTGGACGGGTTGCACTGGCTCGCCGGGGACCTGCACGCGCACACCGTGCACAGCGACGGCGCCGCCACGCCGTCCGAACTGGCCGCGCTCGCCGCCGGGCGGGGCCTGGACTTCCTCGCCGTCACCGACCACAACACCGTCAGCCACCACCCCGAGCTGCCCGGCGTCGGCGCCCGGTACGGCATCACGCTGGTACCGGGGCAGGAGGTGACCACCGACCGGGGCCACGCCAACGTCTTCGGCCCGGTCGGCTGGGTCGACTTCCGCCGGCCGGCCGACGAGTGGCTGGCCAGCGCCGAGCGCGACGGCGGGCTCATGTCGGTCAACCATCCGCTCGGCGGCGACTGCGCCTGGCGGCAGCCGCTGCGCCGCCGGCCGCGGCTGGCCGAGGTCTGGCACTCCGGCTGGTGGGACCGGACCTGGGGCGCGCCGCTGGCCTGGGCGCAGGCGTGGCGGCCGGACGTGATCCCGGTCGGCGGCAGCGACTACCACCGGCGCGGCGACGACGCCCCGCCCGGCGCCCCCACCACCTGGGTCCTCGCCGAGGCGGAGCCCGGGGACAGCGCCGCCGTGGCGCCCGTGCTCGACGCGCTGGCCGCCGGCCGTACCGCCATCTCGGCCGGACCGGACGCGGCCCTGCTGCTGCGGCTCGGCGACGAGCTGCTCGCCCTCGACGCCGACGGCGCGGTGCTGGTCTACCCGGACGGCAGCCGGCGGGTGGTGCGGGGCGACCGGCGGCTGCTCCCCGCCCAGGACGGCCTGCACCTGCTGGAATCGCACCGGACCGAGGTGATCGCGCTGTGTCGCTGACCGAGCCCACCGGTAGCGCCGGAGCCGGTCCGCGTGCCGCCGGCGCCGGAGCCGATGCGCGTGCCGCCGGCCCCACCGTGGACGGTCCGCGTGGCGGCGGCGCGTGGCGGGTCGCCAACGCCCCGGTCAACTTCGGCATCTACCGCCCCGACGGTGCGCCGCTGCCCGCCGACGAGCTGCTCGCCGGGCTCGCCGGGGCGGGGTACGCGGGGATCGACAACGGGCCGCCCGGCTACCTCGGTACCCGCGACGACCTCGCCGACCGGCTGGCGCGACACGGGTTGGGGCTCGCCGGCGGCTGGGTCGACCTGCGCTACGACGACCCGGACGGCTTCGCCGCCGATCTGGCCGGCCTCGACGCCGCGCTCGACCTCTTCGCGGCGGTACCGGTCGACGACGCGCGCTTCGCGCCCCGCCCCACCCTGGCCTGCCCGCCGGACCCGGCCCGCTTCGCGCGCCCCGGCATCCCGCTGGACGCGACGCTGGGACTGCCCGCCGAGCGCTGGCCGCAGTTCGCGGACCGGATTCAGCTCGCGGCCGACCGGTGCCGGGAGCGCGGCTTCGAGCCGGCGTTCCACTACCACCTCGGCACGTACGTGGAGACCGAGGCGGAGGTCGACCGGCTGCTCGAACTCACCGACGTCGGCGTCTGCCTGGACACCGGGCACCTGCTGCTCGCCGGGGGTGACCCGGTCGCCGCCGCCCGCCGCTGGGCCGGGCGGATCCGGCAGGTGCACCTCAAGGACGCCGACCCGGCGGTACAGACCCGGGTACGGGCCGACGGCGGCGGGCTGACCGAGATCGTCGCGGCCGGCGGCTTCTGCCGGCTCGGTACCGGCGCGGTCGACCTGCCCGGCGTGCTCTCCGCGCTGGCCGGCACCGGGTACGCCGGCTGGCTCGTCGTCGAGCAGGACGCGGCGGCCGGCCGCCGGGACGCCGACCGGATGCTCGCCGACCAGCGCGCCAACCGGGACGAGCTGGCCCGGCTGGGGGTGCGCTGATGCCCGCGCCGCGACCGACCTCGGCGGTGCGACGAAGGACCCCTGACGGCGCGCCGATGGCGGCGCGGCGACGAAAGGCGGCGGTGCGCTGATGGCGGCGGAACGGATCCGGGTCGCGGTGGCCGGGCTCGGCGTCATCGCCCGCACCGTCCACCTTCCGCTGCTGGAGCGCCGCGCCGACCTCTTCGAGGTGGTCGCCGTCGCCGACCTCTCCGCCACCCGCGCCGCCGAGCTGGGCGCCCGGTACGGCGTCGCACCGGACCGCCGCCACACCGACGTGACCGCGCTGCTCGACGCGGGCGGCTTCGACGCGTTGCTGCTGCTCACCACCGGTTCGCACGGCGAGCTGGCCGCCGCCGCGCTGCGCCGGGGGATCCCGGTGCTGGTCGAGAAGCCGCTGGCGTACACCGTCGCCGAGACCGAGGAACTGGCCCGGCTCGCGGCCGGCGGAGCGCGGCTGATGGTCGGGTACATGAAGCAGTACGACCCGGCCGTGACCGAGCTGCGCCGCCGGCTCGACGAGATCGGCGGCGCGGCGGCGGTACACGCCGTGGACGTGACCGTGCTGCACCCCAGCGGCGACGCGCAGCTCGCCTTCGCGCACCTGCCGCCCGCACCGGCGGACCTGCCCGCCGCCGAGGTGGACCGGCTGCGGCGGGCCGACGACGCGCTGCTGCGCGCGGCGATCGGCGCCGATCCCCGGGCCCGGGCGCTCTACCAGATCCTGGTCAACAGCGTCTCGCACGATCTCTCCCTGCTCCGGCTGCTCACGGGCGCGCCCGCCACCGTCGACCACGTCGCCACCTGGCGGACGCCGGCCGCCGCCGGCGGCGAGCCCTCGGTCGACGCGCGCGGCGGGCTGCCCGGCGGAGCCCGGTACGCCATCGGCTGGCACTACCTGCCGGACTACCCCGGCTACCGGGAGACCGTCGCCGTGCACCACGCGCGCGGCTCGTTCGAGCTGGTCTTCCCCTCGCCGTACCTGCTCGCCGCGCCGACCGTGCTGACCGTGCTCGACGAACGGGGCGGGGTGCGGCGGCGGGCGGAGTTCAGCGCCGGGACGACCGGCTTCGAACGGCAGCTGGTGGCGTTCCACGCCATGGTCACCGACGGCACGCCGCCGCACACCGGGGTTCCGGGCGGTACGGCCGACATCGCGACGAGTCAACGGATGGTCCGCCGCTTCGGCACGCTCGCCGGGGTGGCGGTTGGGGGAGAGGCGGCCCAGGCATGACCGACACCGAGATCGCCGGCACCGGGACCGGCGCCGGATTCGGCGGTACCGAGATCATCGTGGTGCCGCACACGCACTGGGACCGCGAGTGGTACGAGCCGTTCCAGCGGTTCCGGTTCCGCCTGGTGGCGCTCCTGGACGAGGTGCTGGAGCGGATGGACCGCGACCCGCGGCAGCGCTTCACCCTCGACGGTCAGCTCGCCGCCGTCGACGACTACCTCGAGGTACGCCCCGAGCGGCGCCCGCTGGTGGAGTCCCTGGTCCGCTCCGGACGGCTCGCCGTCGGCCCGTGGCAGATCCTGCTCGACGAGTTCCTCTGCTCCGGCGAGAACGTGGTGCGCAACCTGGAGCGGGGAATCCGGCGCTCGGCCGAGCTGGGCGACACCATGCCCGTCGGCTACCTGCCCGACATGTTCGGCCACATCGCGCAGATGCCGCAGATCCTCGCCGGTGCCGGGCTCGCGCACGCCTGCGTCTTCCGCGGCGTCCCCGACCGGGTACGCCGGCACGCGTTCGCCTGGGTCGCCCCGGACGGTACCGCGATCCGCACCGAGTACCTGCCCGGCGGGTACGGCAACGCGGCCGGCCTGGTCGACAACCCGGCGCTGGTCGGCCGCCGCGCCGCCGACCTCGCCGGACGGCTCGCCGCCTGGCGTGACCCCGGCACGTCCGCCGGCCCGATGCTCGCCATGTACGGCACCGACCACGCCGCGCCCGCGCCCGACGCCCCCGACCTGCTCGCCGACGCGGTCGCCGAATCCGGCGTACGGCTGCGGCTCGGCACGCTCACCGACTACTTCGTCACCCAGCCGACCGAGGTGGCCGGGTTGCCGGAGGTGCGGGGCGAACTGCGCTCGCACGCCCGGGCGAACATCCTGCCCGGCGTCTACTCGGTACGCGCGCACCTCAAGCGGGAGATGGGCCGGGCCGAGCGGCGGGTCGAGCGGTACGCCGAGCCGCTCGCGGCCCTCTACCACGACGCGACCGTCCAGCGCTTCCTGGAGATGGCCTGGACCCGGCTGATCGACGCGAGCTGCCACGACTCGGTCACCGGATGCGGCTGCGACGAGACCGCCCAGCAGGTGGCGGTCCGTATCGCGGAGGCCGACCAGCTCGGCCGGGCGGTCTGCGACCTGGTCGGCGCCCGGCTGGCCGGCGCGGTACCGAACGACGGGTACCTGGTGTTCAACCCGACGCCGCTGCCCCGCACCGCGCTGGTGCGGCTCGACGTACCGGTGCCGCCGGCCGCCGGTACGCCCGGCGGGCCCGCCGTCGACGACGAGCCGATCGGGCTGCGCGGCGGCGACGGGCGGATCGTGCCGGCGCAGACCCTCAGCAGCGCCGCGACGCTGCTGGCCGACGACCGGTTCGAGGCGACCGCGCTGAACACCATGCTCGCCCGGGTGCACGGCGTCGAGCTGTACGGGCAGGAGATCACCGCCTGGGAACTCGACGAGGCGGACGCGACGCTGACCTTCCACGTCGCCCGGCACGGCGATCCCGGCTTCGACGTGGCCGAGGTCCGGGCCGCCCTGGCCGACGCGGTGACCCGCGAGCCGTCCCGGCGCTGGCGGGTGCGGATCCTCGCGGCGCCGCGCCGTACCGTCGCGGCCCTGGTCGAGGTGCCCGCGCTCGGGCACGCGAGCCTGCGCCCGGTCCGGCTGCCCGGCACCGCAGAGCCCTCGCTGCCCGACCCCGCCGCGATCTCCGCCTACTCGTCGGCGCTGGTGATCGCCCCGGATCCGGTCACCGCCGACGGGCGCGTCCTCGACAACGGGCTGCTCCGGGTCGAGGTCGGCGACGACGGTACGTTCCGGTTGCGCGGTCGCGACGGCGTCGAGGTCGACGGGCTGGGCCGGATCGTGGACGGCGGCGACGTCGGCGACACCTACAACTACGCGCCGCCCGCCGTGGACCTGCTGGTCGACAAGCCCGTGTCGGTGCGGGCGACGGTACGGCACGCCGGGCCGGCGCTCGCCGTGGTCGAGGTGCACCGGGAGTACCGCTGGCCCGGCGCCGCCGAGGTCGAGGTGGGGGCCCGCTCGGCGCGTACCGAGGCGGTGACCGTGGCGACCCGGCTGGAGCTGCGCGCCGGCGAACCGTTCCTGCGGGTACGCCTCGACTTCGACAACCGCTGCGACGACCACCGGGTGCGGGTGCACCTGCCGCTGCCGTCGCCCGCCACCTCCTCGTACGCCGAGGGGCAGTTCGCGGTGGTCGAGCGCGGCCTGACCGCCGAGGGCGGCTTCACCGAGGTGCCGCTGCCGACCTTCCCCGCCTCGGGGTTCGTGGCGGCCGGCGGCGCCACGGGCTCGCTGGCCGTGCTGCTCACCCAGCCGAGCGAGTACGAGCTGGTCGACGACGGCCGCGAGCTGGCCCTGACCGTGCTGCGCGCGGTCGGCATGCTCTCCCGCAACCGGCACGTGCTGCGGGACGAACCGGCCGGGCCCCAGGTGCCGACCCCGCAGGCGCAGTGCCGCGGCGAGCGTACGGTCGAGTTCGCGCTGCTGCCGTTCGCCGGTGCCTGGCACACGGCCGGCGTACCGGCGGCGGCCGAGGCGTACCGGCACGAACCGCTCGCCTTCCCGGGCACCGCGCCGGTCGACGCGCCGCTGCCGCCGGCCGTGACCGGGGTCGAGGTCACCGGCGAGGGGGTGGCGCTGACCAGCCTGCGCGACCGGGACGGCCTGGTCGAGCTGCGGGTCGTCGCCGAGCACCCGGCACCGACGGTCGCCACCGTCGGTGCCGGCCGTCCGCTGCTCGGCGCGTGGCGGGCCGACCTGCTCGGGCGCCGGGGCGAGGAGCTGTCCATCGTCGACGACGCGGTACGGCTGCCGCTGCGACCGTGGGAGATCGCCACCGTCCAGTTGCGACTCGGCGGGTGACCGGCCACCGGGTACCGACAAACCGGCCTGGCAAATATGCGCACACGTCGACGCACAGGACGCGTTGCCCGTCCGGACGCAGCTGTTAGCGTCAATTTCCGTTGAACGCCTAAGGCGATGACGGGGAGGGCCGCATGCAGGAACGAAAACGCGGTGGGTACTGGCCTTCGATGGTTCGTGTGCGAAGTGCACATCGATTGCCGACGCTGTGGAAAGTGCGAGCGGCGGAAAACTCGAGGTATTGCCGCTGGCTCATCCTGACGTGGAGCGTTGGCGCGCACGACGCCTGGGGCCGGACGCGCCCTGGGCGCCGACCCTGATCCGGGTCGGCGACAGCGCCGTGGGGGCCTGGACCGGGGGTGCGATGGCCGTGCACCTGGTCCGCGCGCTCGGTCCGCGCGCGATGACGCGCGTGCTCCGCGCCCTCGGCGAGCTGCGCGACACGCACGGCGAACGCGCTCAGGGTCAGCCGGGCGGCCCCGTGGTCGGACGGAAGCGGTTCCTCCAGATCGGGGCCGGTATCGCGGTGGCGGCGGGGCTCACGTTCGCCGGCAGGTCACCGGCCTTCGCACAGTCCGAGGCGAGCCGGGCGCGTTCGTGGGCGCAGGCGAACGCGGGCAAGCTGCCGCAGAGCTACGCGGAAATCGTCCGGCAGCCGCTGGAGTACCGCAGGGCGATCTTCACCAAGTCGTCGCCATCCGTGCGCAGTCGGCTCTGGTTGGAACACCTCAGCGAATACCGGCTGAGCCACCCGGACCTGTCGCCGGCGCAACATGAGGCGATCAACAAGGCTGTCGACGTCTTCTCGGACGAGTCGGTGTTCCAGGAGGTCCGAGGGGCCGATGTCGATCGGCGGCTCGCGGAGCTGCTGGATGTGACCGTGGCGGCGTTCGGTAAGGACGAGGCCAAGCTCGTGATCGCCACCCTCGGCCCGGCCGCGTCGGCCAGCACGGCCGCGGCGCCGGTTCCGGATTGCGAGTGCAGCACGTCCAGCTCGCCCTGGTGCTCCTGCTACGCGGCGCGGTGCCCCGGTTGGTTCGGGTGTGGTGCCGGATGGATCTACTGGTGTAACGGGTACTGCCCCTGATCCCGCTTTCGGTCACGCGTACCGGGTCGCTTCCACGTGGAGGCGGCCCGGTACGCGTGTACGGGTGAGCGCCGCGAACCAGCTGACCAGCAGCGGCACCGGACGAGTGGCCCGTAGCCACGCCATTCCCCGATCCCGCACTCTCGGCCGGCTCGATCTCGACGACGCGCGAGCCGCCCGCGTTCAGCGATCTGGCCGGCGTCGGTGTACGGGCGCTCGGATCGCGGGTGCGGCTCGCTGTCCTCCGGCCGCGGCGTCGGTACGGTGGGCGCGTCGAGGGCTTACTCGGAGGGTTGGGGTACCTCGCACTTGACCTTCGGGTTGAGCCCGACGTAGTTCAGCGGACCGGCGACGATGGCCACGAGGGTGGTACCGGCCTCCGCGCAGTTGTCGTTGTCCCGGCTGAAGTAACCGCGCTGCCCCGCGGCCAGTACGCCGATGAGTACCCAGACGAGCAGGATTGCTCCGCCGATCGATCCGCCACGCATCTCCGCCTCCTGGATTCGAGAGCCCGTCCAGGGGCCGGCCGTCGCTGCGCGCTACGCCACCGGCCGTCCACCCGGTACGCCGGCAGTGATACCCGGCGCGACGGCACGCCGAAACGTGCCCGCACGCCGGGCGGCGGCGGCCCCGGTGGCGGGGCGGCTCGACCGCGGCCCCGGGGCGAGGGTCCGGCGTGGACCGCGCGGCGGGCGGGCCGTGCTCTCCGGGCGGGCGGCGACCGCCCCCTGCGGGAGATCGAAGCCGACTATCATCCCATGATCCAACGGGGATAAGGAGCGTCAATGCGTAGAAGTCGAATACTGTCCGGTGCCGTCGCGGCCCTCGCCGTGGCGACCGGCCTGCTGGTGCCCGCCGGGCCCGCGTCGGCCGCCGTGGTCAGCGGCGCCGTCTTCAACAACCCGGAGGTGCCGGCGCAGCAGTACGCCATCCGCGACCACGTGCGGTCGCTGATCCAGGGCGCCGCCGTGGGCTCGACCATCTCGATGGCCCTGTACCACTTCGAGGACACGAGCGTGGCGGCCGATCTGGCGGACGCCAAGACCCGCGGCGTGAGGGTCCGGGTGGTGCTGGACTACAGCTCGGCCAGCACGGCGGCGACCACGTCGCTGACGGCGGCGCTCGGTACCAACCGCGCCAACCCGTCCTGGCTCACGCTCTGCACCGCCAACGCCGCCTGCATCGGCAACCTCGGTACGCCGATCATGCACAACAAGTTCTACCTCTTCTCCAGCACGAACGGCTCGGCCAACGTGGTGGTGCAGAGCTCGGCGAACCTCACCGTCAGCAACGCCACCAAGTACTGGAACAACGCGGTGACGCTGGTCGGCAACACCGGGCTCTACAACGCGTACTTGGACTACTTCGACGACCTCGCCGCCAAGGCGAAGACGAACGACTACTACACCACGGTGGGCAGCGGCAACGCGAAGGCGTACTTCTTCCCCCGGGCCGGTACCACCGCCGACACCGACACGATCTACAACATGCTCAACGAGAACGTGACCTGCGAGGGCAACACCTCGACCGGTACCGAGACCGGCCGGACGATCATCCGGATCGGGATGTGGTACTTCAGCCGGGACGGCATCGCCCGCAAGCTGCGCGAGCTGGCCGACCAGAAGTGCTGGATTGAGGTGGTCTACACGACGCTGGACGCGGGGAGCCTGAGCTACCTCAGCGGGCACGACCGGATCGTGCTGTACCACATCGACGGCGACTACATCGTGCACTCGAAGTACATGCTGATCGAGGGCACGTACGCCGGTAAGAAGGACAGCAAGTGGGTGGTCACCGGCAGCCACAACTACAGCAACGCGGCGCTGCGGGAGAACGACGAGGCGATGGTACGCGTCGAGTCCGCCGCCATCCACGACCAGTACCGGAGCAACTTCTGGGCGATGCGCGCGGCCGCCTCGTCCTGACCCCGGCCCCTCCGCGATCTAGGGCAAATCCTCGTGAATAGAGATCAACTAACGGGGATTTGCCCTAGATCGACCGTCGGGCGGCGCGGCGGTCAGGCGGCGCGGCGGACGCTCGCGTGTGCCTGGCCGGGCGTGGGGGGAAGCAGCCGCAGCCGGGGCGGCTCGGGCGCGGCGGGCTCCTCGTCGAACCGGACGCGCCACCGGGAGGCCCCGTCGCGGCGTCCGGCCGGCGGCTCGCCCGGATCGAGGCCGCGCCGGGAGAGCGCCAGGATGATCACGTAACCGGCCAGCAGGAACCCGTGGCTGAGCAGCCGTACCGAGTCGACCCGGCCGGCGAGCACGTCGTTGACGGAGAGCAGGCCGAGGACCGCGACGAAGGCGGTCAGGGTCGGCAGGATGCCGCTGGGTCGGCTGCGGTGCAGGGCAACCCACACGAAACCGGCACCAACCGCCACATTCCAGGCGGCGGACTCGTGCCAGAGGTGGTTCGGGGCGCCGATCCCCGGGTGCACGTGTCCGCTGGTGAACCCGAGCACCTGGAGTAGGCCGAGGACGAGCTGGACCACGCCGAGCCCGCCGAGCCCGATCCGGAGCAGCGGGCGTACCCGTTCGCGTCGCCGGCGGGGGACGGCATCGAGCACCCGTTCGTCGACCCCGGGACCGGCGTCCACCAGGCCGGTACGGACCAGCCGGGTCACCGCGACCGCCTCGTCCCGCCACCGCCGGCACGAGGCGCAGCCGACCAGGTGCGCCTCCGCGTCGGCCCGCTCGACCGGATCGTCCTCACCATCGAGACCTGCCGATATTACTTCCCTGCATTGCTCACACCGCACACCGCAATAGTCGGATGCGCGCCCGGGAAAGTTCCCGGCGGGGTGGCGGTCGCCACGGGCCGCGACGACCCGATAGCCTTCGGGCATGCAGCAGATTTCGCCGGACGAAGCGGACATCACCGGATGGGCGCTCGCGGCGAAGACGGGTGACCGGACCGCGGCGGCCGCCTTCGTCCGGGCCACCCAGCACCACGTGTACCGCTTCCTCGCGCACCTGGTCAATGCCCAGGAGGCCGAGGACCTGGCCCAGGAGACCTACCTGCGGGCGATGCGCGCGCTGCCGCGGTTCGCCGCCCGCTCCTCGGCGAAGACCTGGCTGCTCGCCATCGCGCGCCGTGTCGCCGCCGATCATGTCCGGTCGGCCGCGGCCCGGCCCCGCACCGCCGTACTCAGCGACTGGGAGGCGGCGGCCGAGGCGGCGCAGGCCCGGCGCGGCGGCGGGTTCGAGGACGGGGTGCTGCTGCGGGAACTGCTCGACGCGCTGCCGGCCGACCGGCGGGAGGCGTTCGTCGCCACCCAGATCGTGGGGTTGAGCTACGCGGAGGCGGCCGAGGTCTGCGACTGCCCGGTGGGCACCATCCGCTCCCGGGTCGCCCGGGCCCGCGAGGACCTGGTGGTCGCCCTCGACGGGCGGGGGCGTGCCGGCCGAGGGCTGCGGGCCACCAGCTAGAACGCCCGGGCAGGCGCTGGTTTCGACGGGCGGGGCGCGCTGGCCGGGGTGGCGCCGCTGCCGCGCCGGCCGGAGGCTGCGGGCCACCGGCCACGCCGCCGGGCCCGCGCGGTGGCGGGCCGGCAAACGCGGCGGCAACCGGATCGGCCCCTCACGCGTGTCTCTACTATGGACGCTTCGACGGGTGGAACCCGGCTCCGGCCGGGCGGTGTGACCGCCGCTGGGCCAGCGCGACGTACATCCCGCTCGCCCTGGTTGGCTAGGGTTCAGGGCGTGACCGCCGTTCCCGTGGCGCCCCGACAGGCACCGTCGATCCCACGCCGACGGGTACCGTCGATCCCAGGCCGACGGGCGTCGTCGATCCTGTGCCGGCGGATGCTGTCGACCGTGTGCCGGGGAAGCAGGTGACCCAGACCGGCGGCGGTGCGCCGAGCCCCGAGGGGATCACCGGCGCGGGGGAGTTCGTCGCGGCGCTGCGCGACCTGCGGCAGTGGTCGGGACTGACCTACCGTCAGCTCGCCGCCCGGGCGCGGGGCGCCGGCGACGTCCTGCCGGTGAGCACGCTCGCCTCCATGCTCGGCCGGAGCACGCTGCCCCGGCGGGAGGTGGTCGCCGCCCTCGCCCGCGCGTGCGGGCTGCCCGAGTCCGAGGTACGGCACTGGACCGCGGCCCGGGACGCGCTGGCGCAGGCCGGCGGCCCGGCGCGTACCCCCGTCGCGCCGAACGCCCTGGCGGTGGTGCCCCAACAGCTTCCGGCCGACGTGCCCGGCTTCGTCGGGCGTACCGCGCAGCTGGCCGAACTCGACCGGTTGGGCCGCAACGGCACCGCCCCGATCGGCGTGATCTCGGGCATGGCGGGGGTCGGCAAGACCGCGCTCGCCGTGCACTGGGCGCACCGGGCGCGGGTCGGGTTCCCGGACGGCCAGCTCTACCTGAACCTCCGGGGGTACGGACCGGGGATGCCGCTCTCGACGGTGGAGGCGCTCCAGCACCTGATCATCGCCCTCGGCGTCGCGCCGCAGCAGGTACCGGCCGAGGAGCAGCAGGCGGCCGGACTGTTCCGTTCGCTCGCCACCGACCGGCGGCTGCTGGTACTGCTCGACAACGCCGCCTCGGCGGAGCAGGTACGCCCGCTGCTGCCCGGCGCGGCGGGCAGCGCGGTGGTGGTGACCAGCCGGGAGCGGCTCGTCGGGCTGACCGTACGCGACGGCGCGCACGGCATCGAGTTGCCGGAGCTGGGTCCGGAGCAGGCGGTCCAACTGCTCGCCCGGATCATGGGCGACGACCGGGTCGGGCGCGAGGGCGAGGCCGTCGACGAGCTGATCCGGATGTGCGGCCGGCTGCCGCTCGCGCTGCGGATCGCGGCGGCCACCATCAACCAGCGGTCGCGGTCACCGATCGCCGACTTCGTGCACCGGCTGCGCACCGGCGACCGGCTGGCCACCCTCGGCGTCCCCGGCGATCCGCAGTCCGCCCTCGACGTGGCGTTCGCGCACTCGTACGCGGGTCTGGAGCCCACGCCGCAGCGGCTCTTCCGGCTGCTGGGGCTGCTCCCGGTGGCGGCCTTCGACGCCCCGACCGTGGCCGCGCTCGCCGGCGTGACCGTGCCGCTCGCCGAGACGCTGCTGCACCGGCTCTGCGACAGCCACCTGGTGAACCGCCTCGACGACGACCGGTACGGCATGCACGACCTGCTCCGCGAGTACGCCGGCTCGCGCTGCGCCGAGGTCGAGCCGGCCGCCGAGCGGTCGGCGGCGCTGCGGCGGGCCTACGAGTCGTACCTGCACCACGCCGAGGCGGCCGCCCGTATCCTCTATCCCCAGCTCGCGCGCCTGCCGGTGCCGCCCTTCGAGGGGGTCGGGTTCGACTCGCCCGGCGACGCCGTACGGTGGCTGACCGCCGAGAGCGAGAACCTGATCGTGGTCGCGACCTCGGCCGCCCGGCAGGGGCCGGTGGAGGTGAGCTGGCTGCTCTCCTCCTCGCTGCGCGGCCACTTCATGTCCTGCCGGGACATGGGCGGCTGGCAGCGGGTGGCGCGCGCGGCGCTGGCGGCCGCGCAGACGCGGGGAAACCTGGCGGCGCAGGCCGCGTCGCACCTGAGCCTCGGGCTGGCTTACGTCAGCGTCGGCGACTACCACGCCGCGATCAAGCACTGCGAGCAGGCGCTGCGGCTCGGCGTCGAGGCCGGCTGGACGTCCGGCCGCACGGCGGCGCTGAACGCCCTCGGGGTGAGCCACTCCTACCTGGGCGAGGTCGAGCGGGCGGTGCGGTATCTCACCGAGTCGCTCGACGACGTGCCGCATCCGTCGACCGCGCCGGGCCAGGCCGCGATCAGGCGGAACAACCTGGGCGCGATCCACATCCTCCGCGGGCGGCTGGACCTGGCCGAGGAGCAGCTGCGGATGGCCCTCGACCAGCACACCGAGCAGAAGACCCGGCGCGGGGCGGCGTCGGCGCTGCTCAACCTCGGCGTGCTCCAGCACCACCGGGGCGATCTCGACGGCGCCCGGCGCCGGCTCACCACGGCGCGGGAGATCTACCAGGAGCTGCACGACGTCGAGGGGGAGGCGGCCACCCTGGCCCAGCTGGCCCGGGTGGAGTTCCTGCTCGGCCGCCCCGGGCCGGCGCTCGCGTACGCCCGTACCGCCGTCGCGGCGCTGCGCCGGGCCGGGGACGGGCACGCCGAGGCGCTGGCCCTGCACGCGCTGGCCGTCGTCCGGCAGGGGCTGGGCAACCATCGGCTCGCGCTCTGGTTGCAGCGGCGCGCGCTGCGGCTGGCCGAGGAGACGGGCAGCCGCCAGGCCACCGTGCTGGTGCAGCTCGGCGTCGCCGAGTCGTGCCTGGGGCTCGGCCGGCACCACCTGGCCGAGCACTACGCCCGGCAGGCGCTCTCGCTGGCCCTGCCGTCCGGGTACCGGCCGTTCGAGGCCACGGCGCTGCGGGTGCTCGCCCGGGTGGCGCTGGAGGCCGGCGACGTCGCCGCGGCGCGGCGGTGGATCGACGACGCGGTCGGACTGTACCGGGAGACGGACCACCGGCTGGAGCTGGCCGTCACGGAGGCGGTGCGCGACGCCATGGCCGCGCGCGTCCGCTGACCGCACCGGGTCGCGGGTCGGTCATCCTCGCGGGGGCTCCTGGGCCACCACGGACGGGAACCGGTCCGGGTCGGCGGCGCGCAGCAGGCCGTACCCGACGCCGGCGATGCCGGAGAAGAACCCGGCGATCTCGACACCGCGCGGCAGACCGAGGAGCCAGCCCCGCTCGTCGATGGTGTCCATGATCCCGCTGGCGTGCTGCCGGGCCAGCCGGTCCAACGTCGGGTCGGCGAGCTGCCGGGCGGCGAGCAGCAGCAGCTCCAGGCTGCCGAAGTCGCCGTGACACACGGACAGCCCGTACCCGAACCCCCGGTCGACCGTGGTCCGCACGGCGACGTCCAGCTCCGTGCGGAGCACCGGATCGTCCAGCACCGGCATGGTCAGCAGCTTGGCGATGCCGATTCCCGGCGCACCGTGGCACCAGGCCACCCGGTCGGTCGTCACGTCGCGCTCGGACTCGATCCGCACCGTGGCGGTCGGCTCGGCGGCCTGCCGTACGTCCCGCCAGTTGCCGATCGCCGGGTCGAACAGCTCCCGCTCGTAGCGGACGGCCCGCGCCGCCGCGTCCAGGTACCGCTCGTCGCCGAGCACCCGGGCGGCCGTCGCCAGGGCGGCGACGATCCCGGCCGTACCGTGCGCGAAGCCGGCCAGCGGCTGGCCGGCGAGCCCGTTCTCCCGCATCAGCCGGGGCAACCAGCTCGCGCCGGTGCCGTACGGCCGCTGGTTCGCCAGCAGGTGGTCCGCGGCCGACCGGATCAGGTCGAGGGTGCCGCCGGCGCCGTCCACCCGGTGGAGCCCGGCCAGCGCGAGCAGCGACCCGGCGGCCCCGTCGGTCACCGCGAACTCGGTGTCCTGCTCGATGGTGCGGCCGATCCGGGCGGCCAACGCGTGCGCCTCCCCGAGCAGTCGCGGGTCCGCCCAGAGCGCGCCCAGGTGGGTGAGGGCGTACACCATGCCGCCGAGTCCGCACAGGCCGCCGAAGTCGGCGGTCGCGGTGGGATGTACCCGGCGGAGCGCCCGGCGGCGAATCTGCCGTACGGCCGAGGCCGCCGCCTCCCGGGCCAGCCTCCGCAGGCCGTCGTCGCCGCTCGCCTCGGCGTGGTAGCCGAGGAAGAACGCGATGCTGAGCAGGCCGTCGTACATGCTCGGACTGAGCGCGCCGACCGACCAGACGCGCGGCCGGTTCCGGTGCGGGCCGACCCACAACGCCTCGCCGTCGGCGCGCACCGCGATCTCGGCCAGCCGCCGCGCCACGTCGGCCGCGCCGGCCAGCAGCCGCTCCGGCCCGGTCGTCCGCTCGGCCGGGCGGAACCTGTAGTACGTGTAGACCTGCGTCTCGCCGCGTTGGAGCGCGTTGGTGGCGATGCAGGAGCGCACGAGCCAGAGCTGCCGGGCCAGGTCGGCCTCGCTCAACCCGGCCAGGGTGGCCAGCGCCCGGTCGAGACCGGGCTCCAGCGGTACGTCGGGCAGCGGTGTTCCGGCGCTGTCGCGCAGCACCGTACCCCCGACGGTGGCCGAGAACGCCGGTACGTCGTTGCGCCACAGGTCACGACGTTCCGCCTCGACGACGCCGGCCAGCCCGGGGCGGTACACCGCGTCCCGCCAGAGCCAGTCGAAGTGCCGTTCCCGGTCCAGCCCCCGGGCGAGCACGTCCGGGTGGAACGACGTGTCGAGCAGCATCGCGTACGTCACCGTGTCCCGGATCAGGACCCGGACCTCGTCGCCGGCGAACGCGCGCAACACCTCGGCCACCTCGGCCCGGTGCCGCAGCAGGGCGCGGTACACCTCGGCGAAGCCGGCCGAGACGTCGTCGCCGTAGTCCAGCAGCCGCAGCTCCGCGTCCCCGGCCACCGGCCGGTGCGCGGGTGCGCCGAGGTCCTGCCGCCTGATCCGCATCCGCATCGTGTCGGTGCCCTCGGCGTCCAGGTAGGGCAGCCGCATGGGCGAGTGCTGGCCCGGGCTCCACCCCAGACCGCTGAGGTCCGCGTTGCCCTGCGCGGTCTGCCAGGCACCGGTGGGCAGCAGGCCGGCCTGCAGCACCGAGCCGGTGGTCAGCTCGGCGACGGCCCGTTCGGCGCCCGACTCGCCGACCATGGTCAGGCGCGGCAGGCCCGGCTCGAACAGCGTCTCCAGGTCCACCAGCACCGGCTGGTCGCCGACCGCGATCAGGTTCTCGCCGTGGAAGTCGGTGGCGCGCACCAGGTAGAGCAGCGCCAACAGGCCGCCCTGGCGACGGTAGAAGCGGCGGATCTCGGCGGCGTCGCGGCACGGCCGCCCGGTCACGAACTCCGCCCAGCCGTAGCCGCCCCGGTCCAGGCAGCGCGGGGCACGCAGACCCATCCCCTCGGTACGCGCGTTCACCCAGTCGAGCAGGCGCTGGAAGTGTACGTCCACGCCGACCGGCCGAGGCTTGTAGACCACCCGCAGCCCGCCGGCGAACCGCACCATCGCCACCGACTGGCCCCCGCGGTGGTGGTCGCCGAGGCCCGTCGTCACCTCCACCACCCGGCCGGGATCGGCCCCGCCCGCGAACTCCTCCGCCAGGGCGGGCAGGTCGGCCGCCACCCGGTCGAGCAACCGGGTCGTCTGGGTCAGCCAGGCTCGGCTGACCAGTACGAGCTGCCGGGCCAGCACCGGGTACCGGCACAGCAGCGACCAGCGTCGCGCCGGGTCGCGCAACTCGGCGAGGAAACCGTGCAGCCGCTCGGCGGGCGTACCGCCGGAGAGCCGGCCGCCGACCCGGGCGACGGCGAGTTCCAACAGCGTGGTGCGGCACAGCATCGCGTTGAGCCGGGGCAGCAGCCCGCCGGCCAGCAGGGCGGCCGGCAGCCCGGCCGGATCGGCGAACGTGCCCTCGCGCCCGGCCAGGTACCCGCCCAGCCGGCGCAGCATCACCGCGGCGATCGGCTCGGCGGCGGCCAGGAACGGGAACTCCGTCCCCCAACCGGCCGGGGCGTCGACCAGCTCGTTGTCCGGATCGGCGTACCAGCCGGCCAGCTCCCGCGCCCACGGCGGCACCGCCCCGCCGGCGTCCGGGTCGTCCTCCGCCGCGAGCAGCGCGGCGAGGGCGGGCTCGTCGAGTCCCGCCGCGGCGAGGCGGGTGGCCCAGAGCCACCCGCCCTCGGCGCTGTCCGGCCCGACCTGGTCGAACGAGACCGCCGTACGCCACTCCCGCAGCCGCTGCCGGGCGTCGTCACCGGGACCGGTGTCGTCCGCTCCGGCCGGCCCGCCCGGATCGGCGCGTCGAGGCCCGCCCCGCCGCTCCGAGATGGTCAGCGCCGCCGCGAACGCGGAATCCGCCGACGTGAGGTCAACAGGCACAGCACGCGGGACCGGTGCTGGCCGGCCCGGTGTTGCAGGGCGTCATGTACGTGCTGCACGCCTCGTACATCTCGACCAGCTCGGCCAGTTCGGCGTTCAGATCGCCGGCCGGGTGCGGCGGCAGGGCGGCGAGTTGCTCCGGGCTGAGCGTCGCGCGGAACCGCGGATCGGTCCAGGCGCGTACCACGTCCAGGGTGGGCATGGCGATCCTCTCGGTCGGCGTCCAGCCTCGCGCTGGACGACTGTCCATGGCTCGTAATCAACTGCATCGGCGCAGGTAAATCCATGCCCGCCGGTTGGTGATGTATGCCCGTGTATACGGACGCCACGTAGCGTCACCGATCGGGCCGTACCGCTCGAGCGCGCCGGGCACCGGACGGCCCGTTCATCCATCGGGGAAGGAGAACGGCGATGCGACGCATCGGTACGATCGGTGACCGGTTACTCAGCTTCTTCGTGCCCAAGGCGGTCGCCGGGGCCTGCTGTGACCAGGCATTCCAGTGCTGGCAGACCTCGTCGGGCTGCGGTCCTGGCAAGGTCCGGCAGTGCTGCTACGACTGCAACTGCCGGTCCAGCTGCGGCCCCTGCTACGTGGTCTGACCGTCGCGGCCGTGCCGGGCCACCCGGTCGCGGCACGGCCGCCCTCACCGGTGGGGATCCCCATGTCGTATCTCGCGCTCGGCTGCCGTGCCGCGTTGGCCCTGGTCTTCGGGGTCGCGGTGGTGGCGAAGCTGCGTGACTACCGCGGCTTCGTGGCAGCACTGGCCGCCATGCGGCTGCTGCCGGCGAACTGGTCCGGGGTGGTCGCGCCGGTGGCCGTCGCCGCCGAGGCGGCGGTGGCGGTCCTGCTCGGCTCGGGCTGGCGTCCGGTGCTGGCGTTCGGCGTCGCCGCGGCGCTGCTCGCGCTGCTCACCGGCGCGGTGACGATCGTCGTCGCGCGGGGTACGGCCGCCAGCTGCCGCTGCTTCGGCCGGGTCGAACGCCCGCTCGCGGTCCGCCACGTCGTGCGCAACATCCTGCTGGCGACGCTGGCCGGGACCGGGGCGGCGGCGACCCTGGGCGGCGCGGGAGCCGGGGTACCGCCCGCGGGCGCCGTCGTCGCGTTGCTCTCCGCCGGGGTCGCCGCCCTGCTCGTCACCACCGCCGACGACCTCGTGGAGCTGTTCACCCCCGGCCGTTGAGACACGGCCCGACCCAGCCCTGACCCATCGAGATCCGGGAGTTCCTTGATGCCGTACGTCGTCGCGGCCCTCGTCCTGGTCGGCATCGTCGCCGGCCTCAACCTGCTCCTCACCGTCGGCGTCATCCGGCGCCTGCGGGAGCACACCGAAACGCTCCGGCAGGTGCGGAGCGGGACCGGCTCATCCTTCCTGCCCGCCGGGTCCCCGCTGCCCGCGCTGACCGGCGTCACGACCGTCACCGGTACGCCCGTGGTGGCGCCCGCCGCCCTCGTCGCGTTCTTCTCCACCACGTGCGCCCCGTGCCGGGAGAAGCTGCCCTCGTTCCGCGACCACGTCCGGGCGGCGGCGGTGAACGGCTCCGACGTGCTCGTCGTCGTCGAGGGCGCGGCCGACGACGCGTCCGAGTTCGTCGCCGCCCTGCGCGACGTCGGCCAGGTCGTCGTGGAGCCGGAGTTGGGCCCGGTCGCGAAGTCGTTCGCGGTGAACGGCTTCCCCACCTTCTACGCGCTGGGCCCCGACGGTCGGGTCCTGGTCGGGACGCACGAGGTCGCGGAGCTGCCCGTGCCGGCCACCCCGTGACCGTCGCCGCCCCGAGCCGCGGAGCCGTCCGGCGAGCGGCCGCCGCGGCGGGGCTGGCCTGGAACGCCGGTGCCGGGATCACCTGCCTCGCCGCCGGGCTCGCCGTACTCGGCGGGGTCCTGCCGGTGGCGACGGCCGGGCTGATGGGGCGGGTGGTGGACGAGCTCGCAGGCGGGGAACCCTTCGGCGCGACCGTCGGCGCTCTCGTCGTGGTGGGCCTGCTCGCGGCGGTACTGCCCGCCGTCGAGCGGTACGCGCACGACGAACTGAACCGGCGCGCCCGGTTGCGGGCGCAGGACCGTCTGTACGCGGCCGTGAACTCCTTCACCGGCCTGGCCCGGTTCGAGCAGCCCGCCTTCCTGGACCGGTTGCGGCTGGCCGAGCAGTCCGGTGCGAACACGCCGAGGGAACTGCTGGTCACCGCGCTGGGCGTGGGCCAGACCGCCATCACGCTCGCCAGCTTCCTGGTCACGCTGGCGCTGCTGCTGCCCGGGCTGGCGGCCGTCGTGGTGGTCGCGGCGACACCGGGGCTGCTGGTCCGGTTGCGCCTCGGCGGCCGGGAGGCGGAACTCGCCGAGACGCTCAGCCCGGCGAGCCGCCGGCGGATGTTCTTCGCGACGCTGCTCACCGACCAGCAGGCCGCCAAGGAGATCCGGATCTTCGGGCTCGGCGGCTTCCTGCACGGCCGGATGCGCCGGGAGCTGGTCGGCATCAACTCGGCCGAGCGGCGGCTCGACCGGCGGACCCTGCTCGCCCAGGTCGCGCTCGCCGGTGGGTCGGCGGTGGTGGCGGGGTGGGGACTCTTCTGGGCGGTGAGCGCCGCCGCCGCCGGCCGGCTGAGCATCGGCAGCGTCGCCGTGGTCGTCGCCGCCGTCGCGGCCGTCCAGGCGGGACTCGGGACCCTGGCCGGTCACTTCGGCGCGCTCCGGGCGGCGCTGCGCCTCTTCGGTCACTACCTCGACGTGCTGGACCTGGATCCCGGGCTCCCGGCCGCGGCCGACCCCCGTCCGCTGCCCCGGCTGCGTCGCGGCATCGAACTGCGCGACGTGTGGTTCCGGTACGCCGAGGACCAGCCCTGGGTGCTGGCGGGGGTCGACCTCACCATCCCGGCCGGCGGCAGCCTGGCGCTGGTGGGCCTGAACGGCGCGGGAAAGAGCACCCTCGTCAAGCTCCTGTGCCGGCTGTACGACCCGCAGCGCGGCGCGATCCTCTGGGACGGGGTGGACCTCCGCGCGGTGGAGATAGCAGAGCTGCGGCGCCGGATCGGCGTGGTCTTCCAGGACTACATGGCCTTCGACCTGACCGCCGCCGAGAACATCGCACTCGGCGACCTCGACGCGGTCGACGACCGGGGGCGGGTGGTCGCGGCGGCCCGGTACGCGGGCGTCCACGAGACGGTCACGAAACTGGCCCACGGCTATGACACGCTGCTCAGCCGCCTGTTCGTGAGCGCCGCCGACGGAGCGGACCCGACCACCGGCGTGCTGCTGTCGGGCGGGCAGTGGCAGCGGCTCGCGCTGGCCCGTGCGCTGATGCGCGACGCGTGCGACCTCCTGATCCTGGACGAGCCCAGCTCGGGTCTGGACGCCGAGGCGGAGCACGACGTACACACCCGGTTGCGGCGGCACCGCACGGGCCGGACGAGTCTGTTGATCTCGCATCGGCTGAACACCGTACGCGAGGCGGACCGGATCGTGGTGCTCGCCGGCGGCGAGGTGGTCGAGTCGGGCGACCACGCGACCCTGATGGCGCTCGACGGTGCCTATGCCCGGCTGTTCCGGTTGCAGTCTCGCGGCTACGCCGACGGCGCCGGCGACCGGGACCGGTCCCGCGACTGCGCCGACGGCCTCGGCGGCGGGGACCGCACCGGCGGCCCGGACCCGGCCGCCAGTTCAGCGCTGTCCGGGTAGCCGGGCGACGACCACCCCCAGCAGCCGGTCGGCGGGGAAGAAGCCCCACTGCTTGGAGTCGTTGCTGTTCGGGTTGTCGCCGATGACGACGAGCGCGTCGGGCGGTACGACGTCGGCCTCCGCGGCCACCCGTACCCGCGCGGGCACCGGGTCGCCCGGCAGCGCGACCGCTCGTTTGACGTACCACTGCCGGTCGGGCAGCCGCTGGCCCGGTGGAGGCAGGTCCCGCCAGCCGCTGCCCGGCCGCGGGCGTTCGACCACCACGATGTCGCCGGTCCGGACCCGGGGCAGCCGCCGGCGCGCCACCAGCACCCGGTCACCGTCGTGCAGGGCGGGCGACATGCTGTTGCCCTCGACGGTCACCGCCACGAGGCGGCGGCGGGCCAGCACCGCCGTCCCCACCGCCCCGGCGAACGCGAGGGCAACTGCGCCGATCAGCACGAACACCCCGGGTCTGTCCGGCCCGTACCGGGCCCGTCGGATGCACAGATTCTAGGGAGGTCGACGGTCGTCGGGGCGCCCTTCCCGGGTCGGCGCATGCGCGCCGTATGCGCCGACCCGGACCCGGGTCGTCAGGCGGCGGAGAGCTGGCTGGACGCCTCGGCCCTGGCCTCGGCGATCGTGTCCCGGAGGATCTGGTCCAGCCCCCGGGTCGGCGCCCAGCCGGTCAGGGTGTGCAGCTTGGCGATGTCGGGCACCCGGCGTTCCATGTCCTCGAAGCCCGCGCCGTACGCGGCGTCGTACGGGACGAGGCGGACCGCCGAGTCGCTGCCGGTGGCCGAGATGATCCGCTCGGCCAGGTCGCGGATGCTGATCTCCTCGGGCGAGCCGACGTTGAACGTCTCCCCGACGGCGGCCTCGGCGTCGAGCAGCGTGGTCAGCGCGGTGACCACGTCCGACACGTGCGCGAAGCAGCGGGTCTGGTTGCCGTCGCCGAAGACGGTGAGCGGCTCGCCGCGCAGCGCCTGGCGGACCAGCCGGGGGACGACCATTCCGTACGCCGGGCTCTGCCGGGGGCCGACCACGTTGAACAGCCGGATCACCACTGTCGGCAGGGCCCGCTCCCGGTGGTACGCGTTGGCGAGCAGCTCGTCGACCGCCTTCGCCGTGCTGTACGCCCAGCGCACGACCGCGGGGCTGCCGAGGATGCGGTCGGAGTTCTCGGTCAGCGGTCCGCGCGAGTTCTTGCCGTAGATCTCCGAGGTGCTCGCCACCATGATCTTCCGGCGGTAGCGGTGGGCCGCCTCGATCACGATCTCGGAGCCCCGAATATTGGTGGTGAGTGATTTGAGTGGCTGCTCGACAATGAGCTTCACGCCGACCGCGGCGGCCAGGTGTACGACCGTTTCGCACCGGTGCACCAATTCGTCGACAACCAACTCGTCGAGCACGGAACCCTGCACCAGGTGAAAGTTCGGATTCGTGCTGGCGCGTTCCAGGTTGGATAGTTGCCCGGTGGACAGATTGTCGAGCACGACCACCCGGTCGCCCCGCTCCAGTAGCCTGTCTACCAGGTGGGAGCCGATAAATCCAGCCCCTCCGGTGACCAGAACCGTCCTCCGCCGCATAGTCGTCTCCTCGGTGTGATCGCTGGGGGTGGGCGATTTTGTTTCGGTGCGACTTCGAGCCCTCCGACACGATAGGGGTGCTTCCATCGGACCGGCGACAATTGGCGTTGTCGGAAATCAGGGTGTCGTGGAAGTTTTGCCGCCGTGCATTCCCGCCCTACCCGGGTCGTGAATGGATTTCGCGTGAACCCGCCGGCCGGCGCGGCCGATATACCGGTTCCTCCGATCTGTAGCGATACGACCCGTATTGGTAGTGATCGGGGTATAACGGAGGGGTGTTCGGGAGACTGCGAGACCTCGGCACCCGAGGTCCGGCTCCCTACCGCTGACCCGCGGGCCGGGAAGGACTGACACATGCAACGTCTGCGGGTCATGCGGATCATCGCCCGGATGTACGTCGGCGGTCCCGCCCGACAGGTCACCGGGCTCATGCGCGGACTCGACCCGGGCCGGTTCGACCAGCGGCTCTACGCCGGCGAGCCGGATCCCCGCGAGGGCGACTACCGGCGGCTGCGCGCCGGCGACGTACCGGTGCAACCGGTGCCCTCGCTCGGCGGTCCACGCGCGACCGACGCGGTCCGGGCGCTGGCCGCCCTGGTGGCCGCGATGCGGGAGTTCCGGCCGCACGTGGTGCACACCCACGGTACGACGGCCGGGGCGCTCGGCCGGATGGCCGCGACGGGCTGCCGCGTCCCGGTACGCGTGCACACCTTCCACGGTCACCTGCTGCACGGCTACTTCTCGGTCGCCGGCACCTACGCGCTGACCCGGGCCGAGCGGGCGCTGGCCGTGGTCACCCCCGGTCTGGTCTCGGTCGGCGCCCGGGTCCGCGACGAACTGCTCGCCGCCGGGATCGGCCGGCCCGGGCAGTACACGGTGATACCGCCCGGGGTGAGCCTGCCGCCGCCGCCCCCGCGCGACGCGGCCCGGTGGATGCTCGGCCTGCCCGGCTCCGGTCCCGTCGTCGCGTACGTCGGCCGGTTCGCCCCGGTCCGCCGGCTGGACCGCTGGCTCGCCGTGGCCGACCAGGTCCGCCGCGTGGTACCGGACGCCCGGTTCGTGGTCTGCGGCGGGGGAGACCGCCAGTACGCGGTGGCCGCCGCGGCCGAGGCGCGCGGGCTGGACGTGACCTTCCTGTCGTGGCGGGCCGACGTCGAGACGGTCTACGCCGCCGCCGACCTGCTGCTGCTCACCTCCGACAACGAGGGCATGCCGGTCTGTGTGATCGAGGCGGCCCTGGCGGGACGCCCCGCGGTCGCCACCGACGTGGGCGGCGTGGCCGAGGTGATCCGCGACGGCGAGACCGGGCTGCTCGCCGGCCGGGACGTGGCCGAGCTGAGCCGGGCGGTGCTGCGGCTGCTCCGCGACGACGAACTCTGCCGGCGAATGGGGCGGGCCGCCCGGGCCGACGCCAGCCGCCGGTTCTGCACCAGCCGGCTGGTGGCCGACACCGTCGACCTGTACGACCGGCTGACGGCGGCTCGCGCGGGCGCCGCCCGCGCCCGGCGCCCGGAGCGCGCCACGCGCCCGCTCCGAGCTGAGCCGGCCGGGGCACCACCGTCCGGCGGGCCCGCGCGTCCGCCCGAACCGTCCGGCCGGGCCGCGCGCCCGTCCGAACCGATCCCACCAGTGAACGAACTCGTCAACGAAGGAGGGGGACGCCGATGAGGGTCCTCGTCACCGGCGGCGCCGGCTTCATCGGCGCCAACACCTGCCGTGAACTGTCCATCCGCCCGGAGGTCGAGAGTGTGATCGCGCTCGACGACCTGAGCACGGGCTTCGTGGAGAACCTGGCCGGGCTGCCGGCCCGGCTGGTCACCGGCTCGATCCTCGACCGGGATCTCCTCGACGGCCTGGTGGACCGGGTCGACGCGGTGGTCCACCTGGCCGCGCGTCCGTCGGTACCGCGCTCGCTGGCCGACCCCGTCGCCAGTCACGAGGCGAACGCGACCGGGACCCTCTACGTGCTGGAGGCCTGCCGCCGCGCCGGCACCTACGTCGTGGCGGCCTCCTCGTCGTCGGTCTACGGTTCCGTGGCGGCGCTGCCGAAGCACGAGGACCTGCCGACCCGGCCGATGAGCCCGTACGCCGCGAGCAAGCTCGCGGCCGAGGGACAGGTGCTGGCCTACCGTTCGGCCTTCGGGGTACCCACCCTCGCGTTGCGTTTCTTCAACGTCTACGGGCCGATGCAGTCGGTCGGGCACGCCTACGCGGCGGTGATTCCCGCCTTCATCGACGCCGCGCTGCGCGGCGCCCCGCTGACCGTGCACGGCGACGGCACGCAGAGCCGGGACTTCACCTACGTCGGCTCCGTCGCCCAGGTCCTCGCCGACGCGGTGATCCGCCGGGTCACCTCGGAGACGCCGGTGAACCTGGCGTACGGCAACCGTGTCTCCCTGCTCGCGCTGATCGACCGCCTCGCGGCGGTGCTGGAGCGCCCGGTGGAGGTCGAGCACGTGGCGCCCCGGGTCGGCGACGTACGCGAGTCGCAGGCCGACCACACCCGGCTGAGCACGCTCTTCCCGACGGTGCGCCCGGTACCGCTCGACGAGGGGCTGGCGGCCACGGTCCGCTGGTACCAGGAGTTGTCCCGGTACGCGCCGGCGGCGATGGCCTGATCGGTCCCGGTCCCGGTCGCGGCCCGACCCAGGGCCGGGACCGGGACCGGGACCGGTCAACCCCCGCCGGTCACCCTCGTCCCGTCGCTGAGCCGGGATGACGGGCGGGACGGGCGGGACGGGTCAGAGGTGCTCGACGTTACGGCCGCTGCACCGGTTGCGGGTGTCGAAGACGTAGCGCGCCGAGCGCACCAGCAACTCGTAGTCGAGGCTGTCGTGGTCGGTGACCACCACCACCGCGTCGGCGGCGCGCACCTCGTGTTCGGTGAGGTTCACGACGGTCACGCCGGCCGGGATGTGGTGCAGCTCCGCGTGCGGCTCGACGGCGCGTACCTCGGCGCCCAGCCCGCGCAGCCGGGTGGCCACGTCGACGGCGGGGGAGTCGCGCATGTCGCCGGTGTTCCGCTTGTACGCGAGCCCGATCAGCAGCAGGCGGGACCCCTTCAGCGCCCGGCCCCGCTCGTTCAGCCCGACCATGAGTCGCTGGACCACGTGCTCGGGCATTCCGTGGTTCACGTCGTTGGCCAGCTCGACGAAGCGGAACTGCCGGCCGAGCGTCCGCTTGACCTGCCAGGAGAGGTAGCAGGGGTCGATCGGCAGGCAGTGCCCGCCGACACCGGGGCCCGGACGGAACGGCATGAAGCCGAACGGCTTGGTGCTGGCCGCGTCGATCGCCTGCCAGACGTTGATCTTCAGCTCGTTGGAGAGGACCGCCAGCTCGTTGATCAGGGCGATGTTGACCTGCCGGAACGTGTTCTCGATCAGCTTGGTCAGCTCCGCCACCCGGGTCGAGTCGACCGGCACGGTCCGCTCCACGATCCGCTGGTAGAAGTCGTCCACCCGGGCCAGCGAGGCGCTGTCCACGCCGGAAACCACCTTCGGGGTGTTCTCCAGCCGCCAGATCGCGTTGCCCGGGTCGATGCGCTCGGGGCTGTAGCCGAGGTGGAAGTCGCCGGGGCTTTGCAGTCCACTCGCCGTTTCGAGCAGGGGTCGCAGCAGCTCCTCGGTGGTGCCGGGGTAGGTGGTCGACTCGAGGATCACCGTGCAGCCCGGCCGCAGGTACGGTGCCAGCGCGCTGCCCGCCTGCTCCACGTAGCTCAGGTCCGGCGCACCGTCCCGCAGCGGCGTGGGCACGCTGATCACGCAGATGTCGAACCCCTGGGCATCCGCGTAGTCGGTGCTCGGCAGGTAGCGGCGGGTGGCCAGCGCGGCGCCGAGCCGGGCGGAGGAGATGTCCTCCACGAAGGACTCCCCGGTGGAGAGTCGCTTGATCCGGCTGGCGTCCACGTCGAGCCCCACGACGTCGAATCCGGCCTCGACGGCCCGCACCGCCAGGGGCAGTCCCACGTAGCCCTGACCGATGACGACTAGCTTCTCAGCGCGCATGTCGGCTCCTGCTGAATGAATGAGGTAACCCCCACCCTAAGGGGGTTTTCCCCCCGATAACCCCAAAAAGGCATTAATTCGACATACGTGCTGACCTGCGGTAACGCGCGAGCGCGCCGATCGTTGCACCACCCCGGGTCGGTCCGTGGGAGGCGCGCCACGACGCGCCGCAGCGACGACGCCACGGATGGTGACCGGCGATCCGGCGGGTCGGTGTGGGCGCGGGTCGGTGTGGGCGCGGGTCGGCCTCGGACGCCCCGGTCAGGGTGCGTGGGCCGCTACGGCCGGGGCCGTGGCGCCGGCCGGGTGGTCAGCGTCGCGGGCCGCTACGGCCGGGGCCGTGGCGCCGGCCGGGTGGTCAGCGTCGCGTCCCGCCGGCGTCCTGCCGTTCGCCGCCCGGGCTGGCCGGCGGCTCGGTGGGCGGCGCGTCGCTGGACGTCGTCTGGCTCGGGGTGGCCGACTTCGACGGCGTACGGCTCGGCGTCTGGCTCGGTTCCTGGGAGGGCGCGGTCGGCGTGACCGAGGGCTGACCGGTGCGCTCGGTGGCGTGCCGCGTCGGCCCGCTCTCGCGGTACGTCGGCGCGTCGTCGTCGCCCGGCGCCGACTCCTGCGGCGCCGCCGGCGCCGTCGCCGACCCCGTCGGCGCGGGGGAGTTCGTCTCGGGCCGGTCGTGGTCGCGGCCGAAGCCGAGCACGGCCGCGAGCGCGCCGAGCCCGAGCAGCGCCGCGAGGATGACGCCCGCCACGGTCGCCGCCGGCCCACGGGAGCGCCCGCTCCGCTGGGGCGTCACCGGCATCTCGGAGAGGGTGTTGCTGTCCCGGGCCACCGCCTTTCGTACGGCGGCGCCCCCGGCCGCGACCGGGGCGGCCGCGCCGACCAGCGCCGTCGTCGCCGCGGTCGCCGGCGCGGTCCGGGCCTTGCGGGCCGCGGTGGCGAAGGCGGCCGCGTCCGGGTACCGCTCGGCCGGGTCCTTGGCCAGCGCCCGGGCGATCAGGTCGCGGACCGGCGGCGGTACCTCGTCCGGCAGCGGCGGCGGGTCCTCGTGCAGGTGCTTCACGGCGACCTCGAGCGGGTTCTCCCCGTGGAACGGCGGGTGCCCGGCGAGGCAGCAGTACGCGACCGCGCCGAGCGCGTAGATGTCGGTCGCGGCCGAGACCGGCTTGCCCGTCGCCTGCTCCGGCGCCATGTAGAGCACCGTGCCCGGTACGGCGTTGGTGCTGGTCACGCTCGTGATGTTGGACGAGCGGGCGACCCCGAAGTCCACCAGCACCACGTTGCCGTTCGGCTGGACCAGCAGGTTGCTCGGCTTGACGTCGCGGTGCACGATGCCCGCCCCGTGCGCCCCGTGCAGGGCCCGCGCGGCCTTCTCGACGATGCCGAGGGTCTCCGGGACGCCGAGCCGCCCCGCCGCGTCGATGCGCTTGGAGAGCGGTTCGCCGTTGACGAACTCCATCACCAGGTAGTTCGCGCGACCGCCGTCGGCGAGGGTGTCCTCGCCGTAGTCGAAGACCTGCACGATGCCGGGGTGGCGCAGGGTCGCCATCATCCGCGCCTCGCCGTTGAACCGGGCGATGAAGCTGGGGTCGGCCAGCAGGCTGGGCAGCAGGATCTTGACCGCTACCTCGCGTCCGAGGACCACGTCAGTCGCGCGCCAGACCTCGCCCATGCCGCCGATGGCGATCCGGTCTTCCAGGCGATAGCGCTCGCTGAGTATGGCTCCTGAGGACAGCACCGGATTACCGTACCCATCCGGCCTGCGCGGTATGCAGCGAGGACCGGTGTGGTTGCGGCGCGCCAGCTGCGGCGACCGCCGGTCCAACGTGGACGGTGCGGTTCGGGCGCCGCCGGACCGGGGCCTGATATGGCGCAGGTCACACGGTCGTCTGGTCCGGCGGCTGGTCCGGGTGCCGCTCCGCCGGGTCGCGCCGGTCGGCCCAGAGTCGCCGGTACGGCGCGAGCCAGGCGTCGAGTTCGGCCAGCGGCTCGGGCCGCAGCTCGTACCAGCGGCGCTGCGCGTCCGGGCGGACCCGGACCAGCCCGGCCTCGCGGAGCACGCGCAGGTGTTTGGAGGTGCCGGGCTGGCTGAGGCCGAGCCGGTCGGTCAGCTCGCCGACCGGCCGGGGTCGCTCCAGCAGCAGGTCCAGGATCCGGCGCCGGACCGGCTCGGCGAGTACGTCGAAGGGGGTGGCCACCGCCCGAACATACCAGCGGCGGAATATATCCCTGGTGCGGTTCCCGCCCCGGGTCGGCGTCAACCCCTGGACCGGGGAGGTTCAGCCGCAGGTCACCGAGCCGGCGGATCTTCACGGGTAGGTTTGGTACGAGGCAACCGGGTAAGAACGGCTGGGCGGAAGGGAGTCCCGCATCGTGACAGCCGCAGACCTCGACAACGCGGCGGTTCTTCGCAACTCCGAGGAGGCGGAGGGTTACCTCGCGAAGATCTGCTTCAAGACCGGACCGCCGGTGCGCACCGGCGTGGAACTGGAATGGACCGTCCACGACGCCGTCGACCCGACCCGCCCCGTCGGGGCCGAGCGGCTGCGTCTCGCCCTCGGGCCGTACGCGCCCACCACCCTCGATCCCGCCGCCACCGCCCGACCGCTGCCGCACGGCGGCACGGTCAGCGTCGAACCCGGCGGCCAACTGGAAATCTCCAGCGCCCCGCAGCGCGGCCTCGACGCGCTGCACGAGACCACCGACGCCGACATCGGGCACCTCACCGCCCTGCTGGCCGCCGCCGGCCTCGTCCTCGGTACCACCGGCATCGACCCGCACCGGCCGCCGCGCAGCGCGGTCGAGACCCCCCGGTACCGCGCCATGCGCACCGCCTTCGACCGGGACGGCCCGGACGGGCGCACCATGATGTTCAGCACCGCCGGCCTGCAGGTCTGCCTCGACGCGGGCGAGCCAGGGCAGGTCGTCGAACGCTGGTGCGCGGTGCACGAACTCGGCCCGCCGCTGCTCGCCGCCTTCGCGACCGCCCGCCGGCACGCCGGCCGCGACACCGGCTGGGCCTCCGCGCGGATGCGCGCCTGGCAGCGGATCGACCCGACGCGCACCCGGGCCGTCTGGCCCCCCGCGACCGGCGGACGGGACCCCGTCGCCGCCTGGATCCGCTACGCGCTGGACGCGCCGCTGCTCTGCGTACGCCGCCCGGACGGAAACTGGAGCGCCCCGCCGGCGGTGACGTTCCGCGACTGGATCGGCGGGGCCCTGCCCGGGCCGCCCACCGCCGACGACCTGCGGTACCACCTCAGCACTCTGTTTCCGCCGGTGCGCCCGCGCGGCTACCTGGAGGTCCGGTACCTGGACGCCCAACCGCCGGGCGAGTGGCTCGCGCCGGTCGCCGTCCTCGCCGCGCTGCTCGGCGACCCGGTGACGCTCGGCCTCGCCCGCGAGGCGAGCGCGCCGGTGGCCGACCGGTGGACCGTCGCGGCCCGGCACGGGCTGGCCGACCCGGCCCTGGCCGCCGCCGCGAACACCCTGTTCGACCTGGCCGCGCGGGCGCTCGACCGGACCGACCTGGCCCCGGCCACCCAAAAGGAGATCTCGCACATCCTGGAGCGGCGGCTCGCCGCCGCGGAGAGGGGAAACCCGTGACCGAGACGACCCGGGAAGACCCACCGACCATCCAAGCGCCGACCGCCGAGGCATCGACCGCCGGAGCCGCCCCCGCCCGGTTCGACGGCGGCGACCTGCGCGTCCGCATCGCCACCGAGCTGGAACGGACCCGGGCGCGCAGCGCGCTGCTCACCGACGCCGTCGACGAGGTCGAGCTGATGCGCCAGCACTCGCCGCTGATGTCCCCGCTGGTGTGGGACCTCGCGCACGTCGGCAACCAGGAGGAGCTCTGGCTGGTCCGCGACGTGGGCGGCCGGGAGCCGGTGCGCCGCGACATCGACGACCTGTACGACGCGTTCAAGCAGCCCCGCAAGGACCGGCCGCAACTGCCGCTGCTGCGCCCCGACGAGGCCCGCGCCTACCTGGTCACCGTCCGGGACAAGGTGCTCGACCTGCTCGACGGTGTCCGCTTCGACGAGCGCCGGCTCGTCGAGAACGGCTTCGCCTTCGGCATGATCGTGCAGCACGAGCAGCAGCACGACGAGACCATGCTCGCCACCCACCAGCTCCGGGTGGGCCCGCCCGCGCTCACCGCCCCGCCGCCCCCGCCCGCCGTGGTACGGGTCGGCGGCGAGGTACGCGTGCCGGGCGGCCCGTTCACGATGGGCACCTCCACCGATCCCTGGGCGCTGGACAACGAGCGCCCGGCCCACCGGGTCGAGCTGGACCCGTACGCGATCGACGCGGCGCCGGTGACCAACGGGCAGTACCTCGCCTTCCTGGCCGACGGCGGGTACGACGAGCCGCGCTGGTGGAGCGCGCAGGGCTGGGCACACCGGCAGGCCGCCGGCCTGAGCGCGCCGATGCACTGGCGGCGCGACGGCGACGGCTGGGGCTACCTGCGGTTCGGGCGCTTCTCGCCGCTGGTCCTGGACGAGCCCGTGGTGCACGTCTGCTACTACGAGGCGCAGGCGTACGCGGCCTGGGCGGGCAGGCGGCTGCCCACCGAGGCCGAGTGGGAGAAGGCGGCCCGGTGGGACCCGGCGACGGGGCGGTCCCGCCGCTACCCGTGGGGCGACGAGGACCCGACGCCGGAGCACGCCAACCTCGGGCAGCGCCACCTGGCGCCGGCCCGGGTCGGCGCCTATCCGGCGGGCGCCTCGCCGCTCGGCGTGCACCAGCTGATCGGCGACGTGTGGGAGTGGACCTCCACGCCGTTCCACGGCTACCCGGGCTTCGCGGCGTTCCCGTATCGGGAGTATTCCGAGGTCTTCTTCGGCGACGCGTACCAGGTGCTGCGGGGTGGCTCCTTCGGTACCGACGCGGCGGCCTGCCGGGGCACGTTCCGCAACTGGGACTACCCGATCCGGCGGCAGATCTTCAGCGGCTTCCGCTGCGCCCGGGACCTGCGGCCGGACGAGGTCGCATGAGGCGCACCGCGAACCGGGCCGGCCGTGGCGGTCGCCGCTGATGTGCCGGCACCTGGCCTACCTGGGGCCGCCGGTGACCGTGGCGGCGCTGCTGTTCGACCCGCCGCACTCGCTGGCGCGCCAGTCGTGGGCACCGCGGGACATGCGGGGCGGCGGCACGATCAACGCGGACGGCTTCGGGGTCGGCTGGTACCCCGCCCCCGGAGCCGGCGGCGCCCCCGGAGCCGGCGGCGCCCCCGGAGCCGGCGGCGCCCCCGGAGCCGGAGCCGCCGCGCCGCTGCGGTACCGGCGGGCGGAGCCGCTCTGGACCGACGTCGCGCTGCCGGCCCTGGCGGCGGCGACCACCGCCGGCGCGGTGCTCGCCGCCGTACGCTCGGCCACCGTCGGCATGCCGGTGGTCGAGACCGCGGCCGCCCCGTTCGCCGACGGACCGTGGCTGTTCAGCATGAACGGGCTGGTCCGTGGCTGGCCGGACGCGATCGCGCCGCTCGCCGCCGGGCTGCCGACCCGGGACCTGCTCACCCTCGACGCGCCGACCGACGCGGCGGTGGTCTGGGCCCTGCTGCGCCACCGGCTGGCCGGCGGCGAGCCACCCGACGCCGCGCTGGCCGCCACGGTACGGGCGGTGGCCGCCGCCGCGCCCGGCTCGCGGCTGAACCTCCTGCTCACCGACGGGGCCACGGCGGTGGCGAGCACGGCCGGGCACGCGCTATCGGTACGGGACGACGGCGCGTCGGTGCTGATCGCCTCGGAGCCGCTCGACGAGGACCCGGGCTGGCGGTCGGTACCGGACGGCCGGCTCGTGGTCGCCACCCCCGGTGAAGGCGTACGGATCGAACCGATGGGAGAAGCGAGCGGATGAGTGCCGAACCGTTGGAGATCTACCTGCAGGAGGAGCAGCTGGGCCGCCAGCTGCGCCAGGACGTACGGGTCGGGCTGACCGCCCGGCCGAAGTGCCTGCCGCCGAAGTGGTTCTACGACGCGCGGGGCAGCGAACTCTTCGAGGAGATCACCCGCCTGCCGGAGTACTACCCGACCCGCGCCGAGCGGGCGATCCTGGCCGAGCACGCCGACGAGATCGCCACCCGCACCGGGGTGAAGACGCTGATCGAGCTGGGTTCAGGCTCCTCGGACAAGACGCGACTGCTGCTCGACGCCTTCTCCCGCCACGGCGGGCTCGGCACCTTCGTACCGCTGGACGTGTCGATCAGCGCGCTGCGGCAGTCCACCGCCGAGATCGCGGCCGACTATCCGGGGCTGCGGGTGCGCGGCGTCGTCGGCGACTTCACCCGCCACCTCGACCGGCTGCCCGCCGGCGGCGGCCGGCTGGTGGCTTTCCTTGGCGGGACGATCGGGAACCTGGCCCCGGACGAGCGGGCCCCGTTCCTGGCCGGGATGCGGGCCGCGCTGGAGGCCGGCGACTGGCTGCTGATCGGTACCGACCTGGTCAAGGACCCCGCGGTGATCGTGCCGGCGTACGACGACGCGGCCGGGGTCACCGCCGAGTTCAACCGCAACGTGCTGCGGGTGTTGAACCGGGAGCTCGGCGCGGACTTCGACCCCGACGCGTTCGCCCACGTCGCGCTCTGGGACGCCGAGCGGGAGTGGATCGAGATGCGGCTGCGGTCGCGGCGGGCGCAGCGGGTCCGGGTCCGCGATCTCGGTCTCGAGGTCGACTTCGCCGAGGGCGAGGAGCTGCGTACCGAGATCTCGGCGAAGTTCCGGCCCGAGGGCATCCAGGCCGAGCTCGACCGGGCGGGCTTCGCGACCCGCGCCCGCTGGACCGACGCCGACTCGCTCTTCGCGGTCAGCCTGGCCCAGGTCCGCTGAGCCGCCGCCCGGCGATCATCCCCGGGTGGGCGGATGATCGCCGGACGGCGGCGTCGGCTAGGCTTGGACCCACGCGAAGGGGAGTAGCTCCCAACGTCGTGGTCGACACACTGGCGCCTCCGGGTGCCCGGCCACGTGGCCACGCTCCGGGATAGCTCGGGGTGTGGCGGGCGAGACCTTCGACTCAGGCTGTCAAGCCGGGTCGAGGTCGCTCATGCCCCGGCCCGGTTTTACCGGGAAAGGGCGACATGGACGGTTTTCTCGCCGCGCTGGCGATCAGTTTCGGGGTCATTTTCGTGGCCGAGCTGGGCGACAAGTCCCAGTTGATGGCGCTCACCTTCGCCACTCGGTTCCGGCCGCTGCCGGTGCTCGTCGGCATCACCGCGGCGACCGCGCTGGTGCACCTCGCCTCGGTCGCCATCGGGGTCGGGCTCGGGGCGTCGCTGCCGACCGGATGGATCTCGCTCCTCGCCGGCCTGGCCTTTCTCGGCTTCGGCTTCTGGACCCTGCGCGGCGACAAGCTCACCGAGGAGGAGAAGCGCAAGGCCGAGCGGACCCGCCGCTCGGCCGTCGTCGCCGTCTCGGTCGCGTTCTTCCTGGCCGAACTGGGCGACAAGACCATGCTCGCGACGATCACCCTCGCCACCCAGCACGGCTGGTTCGGCACCTGGCTCGGCTCCACCGCCGGCATGGTCGCCGCCGACGCGCTCGCCATCATGGTCGGCCGGATGCTCGGCCGCCGTCTTCCGGAGCGGGTCATCGCGTACGGCGCCGCGGTGCTCTTCGCGATCTGCGGCATCTGGCTCGTGGCGGAGGCCGTGTCGCAGCTGACCTGAGCCGCCGCCGGGCGCGGCAATGCCCCGGTTTCGCTGACCGGGCCGGCGGGCATGCCTACGGTGAATGCTGAACCGCGCCGCCGCGCGGCCGACCACCCGGAGGATCACCAGTATGACCAGGCACGACGAGCCGAACGAGTACGGGTTCGCCGGAGACCCCACCCTGCCCGAGCCGGCGCGGCCGCACGGGCGGGACAAGGCGGAGGAGGAGGCGGCCGAGGACGTCGCCGTGCCCGGGTCGGACGTCGCCACGGAGATCACGGAGGCGCTGGAGGAGACCGAGGGGAAGCGCGGCGAACGGCCGGGTACGCGGCACGACTGACGGTACGTGGGTTCGGCGGAGTTCGTCTCGGGCCCGCCGCGGCCGGTGGAGACGCCAGGGGTCCTGGCGGAGTTCGCCGGCGCGCGGCGGGCCGCGTCGTCTTCTGGTCTCCGTGGGCTCCGGCCCGAGCCGCCGCGGTCCCCGTCGGCCCTGCCCGGGCCGCCGCGAGTTGGGGCCTGGTGTCCCCGGTGGCGGATGGCGTCCTTGTTGACGGTATTGCGCCTATTAGCACGGTAATTCCACTACATTCGAGTAGGTGCGTGCGTACGGCACGTAAGGGAACGTCGTGCTGGGTGTCTTGATCGCGTCCAAGGAGATCACGTGGCTAGAGCTTGTTCGACCCGCATGCCGGGGGGTCGGGACTGATGGACCTGCAGAGCTACCTGCGTGTGGTGCGCCAGCGGTGGTGGATCGTGCTCGCCACGGTCACCCTCGCGCTCGGCGTGGCCGCTCTCGCCACGGTGCGGGCCACGCCGCAGTACACCTCGACCGTGACCTTCTTCGTCACCATCCCCAGCAAGGGCGTCTCCGACGCGTACCAGGGCGGGCTCTTCCTGCAGCAGCGGGTGAAGTCGTACGCGGACCTGCTGACCAGTGACCGGCTGGCCCAGAGCGTGGTCGCCGAGGACTCGCTCGGATTGACGGCGAACGAGGTCCAGTCCCGCGTCAAGGCCCGTGCCGAGGTCGACCGGGTGCTGCTGTCGGCCACCGTCACCGACACGGATCCCGCCCGGGCGCTCAAGATCCTTGAGGAGTTGACCAGCCAGTTCGTGCGGCTGGTCCAGCAGATCGAGACGCCGCCGGGTGCGGACGAGGCGCCCATCAAGCTGGAGGTGGTCAGCGGGCCCCGGTCCAACCCGAACCCCGTTTCGCCGCGTCCGGTCCGCAACCTGACCCTCGGGGGCCTGCTCGGCCTGCTGCTCGGCGTCGGCCTGGCGGTGCTGCGGGGCAGGACCGACAAGACGATCCGTGACGGTGCGACGCTCTCCCGCAGCGTGGCGGCCCCGCTGCTCGGCCAGATCCCGTACGACGACGCGGCCACCTCGACCCCGCTGATCACCGGCGGCGCGGCCCAGTCACCACGGGCCGAGGCGCTGCGCAAACTACGCACGAACCTGCGCTTCGTCGACGTGGCCGAGCCGGCCCGGGTCATCGCCGTCACCAGTGCGGTCCAGGGCGAGGGCAAGTCGACCCTGGCCTGCAACCTCTCGATCGCGCTCGCCGAGGCGGGCTGGCGGGTGCTGCTCATCGACGCGGACCTGCGGCGCCCGCGTACCGCGCACTACCTCGGCATCGAGGGTGTGCTCGGGCTGACCGACGTGCTGACCGGCGAGGTCGAGCTGGACGACGTGCTGCGGCAGTGGGGCAACGGCTCGCTCCACGTGCTGCCCGGCGGGTCCAGCCCGCCGAACCCGAGCGAGCTGCTCGGTTCCAAGGCCATGGCGGACCTGCTGAACCTGCTGCGCGACCAGGCCGACATCGTGGTGATCGACACCGCCCCGCTGCTGCCGGTGGCCGACGGCGTGGTGGTCGCGGTACAGGCCGACGGGGCGCTGCTGGTCAGCCGCCAGGGCAAGACCTCGTTCGCGGAGGCCATCACCGCGGCGCAGTCCCTGCAGGCGGTCGGCGCTCGCCTGTTGGGCTGCGTACTGAACATGGTCAAGTCGGTGCGCTCGGAGGTCTACCAGTACCAGGCGTACCGGGTGGCCGAGTTGTCGCGGCAACCGGTCGCCGCGCCCGTCGAACGGGTACCGGCCACGGCCGTGGGCATGCCGGGTGAGCAGCTCAACCGCTCGGCGCTCGGCGAGGCCACGCACGAGTTCTCCGATCTGAGCCGGAGCCGAGGATGACCCCGGCCACCGCACGCGGAGCGCGGCGGCGCCGGGTGGACCGCGACGAGCCGCCGCCCGACCCGTCGCCGGGGGCGTCGCGGGTGGGGCCATGAAGATCGGAATCCTCACCTACTACTTCCCGCCCGAGCCGGCGTTCATCCCCGGCAGCCTGGCCGAGGAGCTCGCCGCGCGCGGCCACGAGGTCCGGGTGCTGACCGGTTTCCCGGACTACCCGGGCGGCCGGCTCTATCCCGGCTGGCGCCAGCGCTGGAACCACCGCACCACCAGCGAGCGGCTGACCGTCCGCCGGGTGCCGCGCTACCCGAGCGACGACACCTCGACGACGCGCCGGCTCGCGAGCTACCTCTCCTTCGCCGGTAGCACGAGCCTGGCGGCGCCTCGGTACCTCGCCGGCATCGACGTGCTCTACGTCTACCATCCCCTGGCGACCACCTTCGCCGTGACGGGGCTGCTGCGGCTGCTGCGCCGCGTCCCGACGGTGCTGCACGTGCAGGATGTCTGGCCGGAATGGGCGCCCGTGGCGGATCCGAGCGTGGGCAGTCGCGCCGGGCGGATCCTCTCCGAGCGGGTCAGCACCACCATGCGCCGCGTCTACGGGGCGGCCAGCGGCATCGCGGTGATCGCCCCGTCCATGGCGGAACTGGTGGTGGCGCGCGGCGCGGACGAGTCGAAGATCCGTACCGTGCTCAACTGGACCGACGAGCGGCTCTTCCGCCCGCTGCCGCCGAGCCGGGCCGCTCGCGCGGCGATCGGGTACCGCGACCGCTGCACGGTCATGCACGCCGGCAACATGGGCCCGTTCCAGCGGGTCGAGACGGCGATCCGGGCCGCCGCGCGGCTCGGCGACCAGATCGACCTGGTGCTCGTCGGCTCGGGCAGCGAGGAGGGGCGCGCCCGCCGGCTGGTGGCCGAGTTGCGAGCCGACAACGTCCGCTTCGTCGGCCAGCGCCCACCGGACGAGATGCCCGAACTGTACGGAGCGGCCGAGTACCAGCTGATCCTGCTGCGCGACCTGCCGGCGCTGCGCGGCACGGTACCGGCGAAGCTGCAGAGCGCCCTCTCCTGCGGCTCGCCCGTGGTCGCCTCGGCGGGCGGGGACACGGCCGACCTGGTCGAGCGGACGCGGGTCGGGTTCTCGTGCCCGCCGGAGGACTGGCAGGCGCTGGCGGACCGGTTCGCGCTGGCGGCCGTGATCCCGCCGGAGGCTCGCGTACAGATGGGGCAGCGCGCGCGGGAGAGCTACCTGCAGCGGATGTCGATGCGCGGTGGTGTCGATCAGATCGAGCGGATGCTGACCGACGCGGCCCTCAGCGGCGCCCGCTCCCGTCGCCGGTAACCGACCCGCGCCGGGGTGGTGGATTTCCTTTCCGGCGCCTCCCCGGCGCCGTTTCCTTCGCGCGACCCCGGCACCTGTTCGGTCGACCGTTCGGGCCGCTGACGGGCGCCTGCGACCCTCATGCGAATTTGATTCGGAAGTGTGCGTCATCGGGGGGAAAGCCGGTCATAGCAAGCTCTGTCGGCTAATCCGCGTGGTATGAAGTACGAGGTTAATGGACATATCTGCGGGTCTTTCTTATTCGTTGGGGTGAAGGTGGCGAAATGACCGCTACTTCGGGCAAGCGCCGCCGACGGAGTCGTGGTCGTCGGCGTCTGCGCCGGGTGCTCCTGGCCGCTCTGGTCTGCGCCTGCCTGGTGTCGCTCAGCGGCGGTTGGCTCGTGCTGCGGGGCTGGCAGACCCGGGAACACCTGGTCGGCGCGATGCGACTCGCCCGCAGTCTGAGCGAGCAGGTGCGCTCCGGCGACCTGGTCCAGGCCCGGCGGACGCTCGCCGCGCTGCAGCAGCAGACCGCGGGCGCCCGGTCCTCCTCCGGGGATCCCGCCTGGCGCGGCGCCGGTCACCTGCCGTACGCGGGGCGGAACTTCGCCACCGTCCAGGCCATCTCGATCGCGGTCGACGACCTCGCCCGGCTGGCGTTCCCGGCCCTGCTGAGCCTCGACCCCGCCGCGCTGGTCCCGAAGGCCGGCCGGCTCGACCTGGCCGCGCTGCGGTCGACGGCCCCCACCCTCGCCGCCGCCGAACCGGAGGTGCGGAAGGTGGACCGCCGCGTCGACGCGTTGCCGACGGCCGGCCTGCACCCGCAGGTGCGCGACGCGCTCCGACAACTCCGCGACGAACTGGACAACCTCACCACGGTCACCACCGCCGCCCGGATCGCCGCCGCCCTGCTGCCGCCGATCCTCGGGGCCAACGGTGCGCGTACCTATCTGCTCGTCTCGCAGAACCTCGCGGAGCTGCGGGCGACCGGCGGGATCTGGGGCGCGTACGCCGCCATCCGTACCGAGGGAGGCCAGGCGCGGATCGTCGCCCAGGGCGGAACCGCCAGCGAGGACCTGCCGATGTTCCCGCAGCCGGTGCTCCAGCTGAGCCCGGAGATGCGGGCGCTCTACGGCGACCTGCCGGGGATCTACGCACCGGACGTCAACCTCACCCCGCACTTCCCGACGGCCGCCAAGCTCTACCGGGAGATGTACCGCCGCCGCAGCGGCACCAGTGTCGACGGGGTGCTGGCCACGGACCCGGTGGTGCTCTCGTACCTGCTCCAGGCCATCGGTCCGGTGCAGGTGACGGGCCAGACCGGCGTGGTGTCCCAGCCCACGCTGGCCGCCACCACCGCGGTCCGCACCCTGCTCTCGGACACCTACCGCACGCTCGACCTCAAGGCGCAGGACAGGTACTTCGCCGCCTCCGCGCGGGCGGTCTTCGAGGCGATCCTGCAGCGCCCGATCGATCCGCGTGCCCTGATGACGGTCCTCGACCGGGCGGTCGAGGAGCGGCGCCTGCTCTTCTGGAGCGCCCACGAGCAGGAACAGGAGATGATCGCCGGTACCCGGCTCGCCGGCGTGCTGCCCGAACGTGAGCAGGTGCCGACCGTCGGCGTCTTCCTCAACGACGGCAGCGGCGCGAAGCTCGGCTACTACCTGACCCACGAGGCCGAGCTGACGGTCGGCGACTGCCGCCGTGACGGCCGTCGTGAGCTGCGGTTGCGGGTGACGCTCTCCTCCAGCGCCCCGAGGTCCGGGCTCAGCTCGTCGGTGCTGGGGCTCGGGCTGTCGGGGGAGCCGTACACCGCTCGCACCCTGGTCTACCTGTTCAGCCCGGCGCGCGGATCGGTCGTCTCCGCCCGGCTCGACGGTACGGCCGTCGCGGTCGGCAGCGGCACCGAACGCGGACGCCATGTCGGGATCGTCAACGTGGAGACCCCGCCCGGCCGTACCCGGGTGCTGGAAGCCACCCTGCTGACCCCGGTCGACGCCCCCGGCACCGCGGATCTCTGGCTCACGCCCGGAGTGAGCCCATGGACCACCCACATCAGTTCAGCGCCAGATTGCAAAAAGTAGAGAGGAACCACTATGCGGCTATCCCGCATCATCACCGCGCTCGTGGCCGGCCTTGCCGTGGCGGGCGTGCCTGCCGCGGCGGGGGCGGCTCAGCCGTACCCGCCCCAGCCGCCCTCGTTGACGGCGACCGATACGACGGTCGAGATCGGTCAGGCGACCACGCTCATCGGTACCGGGTTCGGCGCCAACGAACTCGTCCGCCTCGACTTCACGTTCACGCCGCTGGCCGCGCGTGCTCCGGGTGCCCAGCCGGCCCGGGTGGAGACCGGCGGCATGGGCGCCATGGCTCCGGCCAGCCTGGAGCTCAAGGGCGGCCCGGCGATCCCGTCGACCACCGTGCGGGCCAACTCCGAGGGGCGCTTCACCAAGGTGGTGAAGTTCCACCACGCGGGCCAGGTGCTCGTCACGGCCACCGGCCTGAGCACCGCACGGGTCGCGAGCGTGACGATAACGGTGTTCCGACCGCAGCCGGGGCTGCCGGTCACCGGTAGCTCCGTCGGTTCCCAACTGGCGGTCGGTGGCGGTCTCCTGGCCACGGGTGTGCTACTCGTACTGATGACCGTGGTGTGGCGCCGTCGCCGGCGTCAGGACGTGACCGCGGGGTCGATGAGCTAGCACGCGGTACCCCGTGCCCAGCCGGTGGTGCCCGCCGGACGAGTTCACCGCTCGTCCGGCGGGCACCGACCTTTTCCCGAGACCGACCTATCTCCGGCGCCGACCCCTTCTCGGTTCCGACGCAGCCCGGCACCGCCCCTTTTCGGTTCCGACGGCGGCCCGGCACCGACCGTCCGTCGACGTGCCTGCCGTCCGCGACGCGGCCCGGGTACGACGCCCTCAGCGCCAGCGGCCGGAGAAGAGCGCCGCTGTCGGGGCGTCGGCCCGGCCGATCCGCAGGTCCTCGAAGATGCTGCTCCGGGCCGCGTGCTCGGCCTCGGCGCGCAGGTTCAGCGCCAACTCCCGGGACGCGTCGTGCGCCGCCCCGACCAGCACCAGCTCCGTACCCGGGTGGTCCAGATAGTCGGGCGGGTCGAGCGAGGCGAAGCGTCGGTTGCCGAACCGCTCCTGCAGCGCGGCGGGGAGTTTCGCGCGCCGGGAACCGGTGAGTCCGACACCGGGCGGCGACGGCGCCCTCGGGTTCTTCACGCTGACCACGTAGCTCGCCTCACGCTCGATACCCAGATCGTGCTGCGTGGCTCCGGGCCGGTTCGGCAACTCCAGCCGGTACGCCAGGTGGGTGTGGTCGTCGTGCCGGGCGATCACGTACGCCCCCTCCGCCGCCGGACGCGCCGGTGGCTGGTTGCGCTCGCCCCGCGTCTCCGTACCGTACGTCCGGCGCGCGAGCGCGTCGTGCACCCCTTCGGGACGATCGAAGACGGCGTCCACGAACGCCCAGAACCGGTCGTGCTGGTCGATTCCGGGCAGCCGCTTGCGGCCCACCACCAGCAGGCGGACCGGCCGACGTCCGCGCCACGGATGCAGCACCAGCAGCAGCCGTTGCACCTCCTCCAGCGAGTCGACCTCCTCGTCGCCGACCCGGGGCCGGTACAGCAGGTACAGGTCGCCGTCCTCGAGCACCTTGGTCATACGCCGACCTACCCGTTTGCGCGTCGCCGTACCGGCTCGCCGGTCACTCCGGGGATCCGCCGCGGGGTCGCGTTCGTCGCCGATCGGCCGGTAGCGCCGGCTGCCCGTCGCGTGCCCGCCGTCCCGAGGCCGGTCGCGGGATGGTGTGGTCTCTCGCGACCTGGGCGGCCTGTCCGTTTTGGGGTGACCGGCGGCACGGTTTCGGCGGAATGCTGGCTGGCCGGGGGTGGTTATATCCGCGTACGACCGCAGCGGCAGTGAGCCGCCGCCGGGTTGATCTGGCGAGTGCGGAATGCTGGCTGGTCGGGCGTGGTTACATCCCGACGGCGCCCCGCAGCAGCCGCCCCGGATTCTTCACGGGGCCTGGTAGCGCGGGTTGTTTCTTCTCCAAGCCGCATTTCTTCTGGGCTTTTCTGTGAGCTTTTGTTGCCTCGTCCTTGGCGAGGTGCTCGCGCCTCACATCCCCCGGTGAGGTGTGTTTCCCCCCGAGTTGGAAGGAATTCCATCGTGAACTCGAAGAAGCTGTTTGATGCTGTTACTCGTACGGCTGTTGCTCGTCGGACGGTGCTGGGTGTTGCTGGTCTGGCGTTCGCCGGTGGTGCTGTCGCTGGTCCGGCCGCCAGTGCGATGGCCGCTCCGCAGGCTCCTGTGATGCACCCTGTGACCGCTCAGGCGGTGGTGCAGCAGGACAAGCCTGGTAAGCCGGGTATGGACAAGCTGGTGCCGCACGGCACTCAGGGTGCGCAGTCGCGGATCGACCTGGATGGTGAGCAGAGGGCGAATGT